>JAVVFK010000318.1:0-2135 GCA_032251015.1 Elusimicrobiales bacterium | reverse complement strand
GGGCCGTCGGCCTCCCGCGGGGGGCTTGCGCCATCCATATTAATTTAATATATAATTACTGACACATTGACCGCGGGCCGCTCAGCAAGGGGCGCGCGGGCGAAGAAACTACGGGGGTACGGCCTTGCCGCAGCGCAAGAAAATTTTCGTGGTGGACGATGATCCCAACGTCGGGCTCCTGGTTTCCGCCGTCCTTAAAAAATACGATTACTCCGTCACCTCCCTGAACTCGGGGGAACAGGTGATGGACCTCCTCGGGAAACTCAAGCCCGACCTGATCCTGCTCGACCTGCGCATGCCCGGCATGGACGGCTACACGCTCTGCCGCAAGATCCGGGACAACCGGGCCACCGCCGACATCCCGATCATAATACTCAGCGGCGTCTCCGAGGTCGACGCGCGGATAAACACCATCGAGCTGGGCGCCGACGACTTCATCACCAAGCCTTTCGATATGCGCGAGCTGCGTGCCCGCGTCAACAGGATCATAAAACGCAAGGTCAGCGACACGGCGCTGGCCCCCCTGACCGGCCTGCCCGGCGCGCCGCTGATAGAAGAGGAGGCCCAGAAGCGCCTGGCGGCGGGGGAGGATTTCGCCTTCGCCTACGTCGACATAGATAATTTCAAGGCCTATAACGACGTCTACGGCTACGCCAAGGGCGACGAGGTCATAAAGAAACTCGCGTCGGTGCTGCACGACAAGATACGCGAGATCTCCGACCCACAGCGTTCCTTCCTCGGCCACATCGGCGGGGACGATTTCGTCTTTATCTCGCCGCAGGAGGAGGGGGAGCCCCTGGCCGGGGCCGTGGCCGCCGAATTCGACAGGCAGATACCGTATTTCTACACCCCCGAGCACAGGCTGCAGGGCTATATCTCGACCATGGACCGCAAGAACCGCCAGAGGCGTTTCCCTATAATGTCCATCTCCATAGCCCTGATCACGCCGCATACGACCAGGCATTACGGGAAGCTGGTCGAGAAAGCGGCGGAGATAAAACGATACCTCAAGGACCTGCCGGGGCGGAAGGGCAGCGCCTTCCATAAGGACCGCCGCGAATGAGCGACGAAGAAGACATCAGGGAAGGCACCGTATTCGCCGGCTGCCGCATAGCCGGGAAAATAGGCCAGGGCGGCATGGGCACCGTCTACAAGGCCTATTACGAGGCGCTCGGCAAGGATATCTGCATAAAGTTCCTCTCTCCCGCCCTCGCCCAGGACGCGCGCAACATCGAGTTCTTCATGCGAGAAGCGCGCTCGGCCGCGCGTCTGGACCATCCGAACATCGTCCATATCTACAATTTCGGCCAGGAGAACGGCGTTTACTTCATCATCATGTCCTACGTCGACGGGCAGAGCCTCGAGGACCTCATCGGCGAGAAAGGCCCTCTGCCGGTGGAGAGGGCGTGTGAAATAATCGTCGAAGTGCTCGAAGGCCTCGGGCACGCCCACTCCAAGACCATCATTCACAGGGACATAAAACCGTCCAACATACTGATAACCGCGGACGGGCTGCCCCGCATAGTCGACTTCGGTCTCGCCAGGAGCATCAACGAGGAGAAGCAGCTCACCATGGCGGGCGAGATGGTCGGCACGGCCTATTTCATGTCGCCGGAGCAGGGACTGGCCGGCACCATCGACAACAGGGCCGACCTCTACGCCTGCGGGGCCACCCTTTTCTACATACTCACGGGCCGCCATCCGTTCGAGGGCAAAAGTTCCATCGAGGTCATACACAAGCACATAGGCGACCCGCCGCCTAACATCGTGCTGATAAAGCCGGACATCCCTCTCTGGGTATCCACGGTGATAGACCGCTCCATGCGCAAGAAACCGGCCGACCGCTACCAGACCGCCGAGGAAATGGCCGGCGTGATACGCAAGTATCTCAAGGAAGGGATGCCGACGTCCAACGAGATAAGCCTGGACATCCCCGAACTGACGCAGAGGTTACAGGCTGCCGCCGCCGGGCAGGCAGCCCCGGCGGACGGACCGGCCGCGGGGATAGGCGCCCCGCCGCCACCGCCGCACGCCAGTCCCAGGCGTTGGCCGCCCACGCAGCCGCGCCGCAGTCCACCGCGAAAAGCTTCGGAGATTTCACCAGCCGTTTCGCCACGTTAGGTAAGTAGGGGTAC
>JAVVFK010000317.1:0-2143 GCA_032251015.1 Elusimicrobiales bacterium | reverse complement strand
GGCTATGGCACAAGGCGGTTCGGTCGCGCTTCGGGCGGTCAAGGTTTCGAGGACCATGCAGGGACGTTCAATCTGGCTTGCGGCGCCGCTGTTGTGCGCCATCTTGTTCGGCCTTCCGGGCGTTCGTTCGGCCACCGCGTCGGCAGAGCCCGTCGCGCCGCCCAGCACGGCTGAATTCCAAACCTGGCTGGAGGGTTTCAAGGCGACGGCCGCGGCGCGGGGCGTCTCCGCGGCAACCCTGGACAAGGCCCTGGCGGATGCCGCCTATATTCCCCGGGTCATCGAACTGGACCAGCGCCAGCCCGAGTTCACCATGACCTTCTGGCAGTACTTCGAGAAGACGATCTCGGACAAGCGCGTCGCGCGGGGCCGCGAACTCCTGAAGACCCATGCCGGACTGCTGAGCAAGGTCGAGGCGAAATACGGCGTGCCGCCCCGGTTCCTGGTCGCGTTCTGGGGGCTGGAAAGCAACTTCGGCGATTACACGGGAAGCTTTCCCCTGATCGGGGCACTCGCGACCCTGGCCTTCGATGCCCGGCGGTCCAGGTTCTTTTCCGAACAGCTCCTCGCGGCGCTCGAGATCATCGACCGCGGCGACATCCCGGCGGACGCCAGGGCATCCTGGGCCGGCGCCATGGGCAACACCCAGTTCATTCCCTCCACCTACCGCGCCTATGCGATCGACTTCGACGGCGACGGGCGGCGCGATTTGTGGCGCTCGCTGCCGGACGTGTTCGCCTCGTCGGCGCATTTCCTGGCGAAATCCGGCTGGCGCCGCGAGGAAACCTGGGGGCGCGAGGTGCGCCTGCCCAAAGGCTTTGATTTCGCTTTAAGCGGACTTAATAAGAAATTGAAAATAAAGGAATGGCAGGCCAAGGGCGTGCGGCGTGCCGATGGCGGCGACCTGCCGGCGGCCGATGTTGACGCCGCGCTCGTGCTGCCGGCGGGAGCGGACGGGCCGGCCTTCCTGGTCTACGGCAATTACGAGACCATTCTGATCTGGAACCGCTCGATCCTTTATGCCCTCGCCGTCGGTCATCTGGCCGACCGGCTTGCGGGAAAGGGGCCGCTGGTTGCCGAAAAGCCCAATAACGACAATCCCCTGTCAAGGGCGGACATGCAGGAAATCCAACGTCTTCTGGGCGAAAAAGGCTTCGATGCCGGCGGCCAGGACGGCATCGCCGGCGCGAAGACTCGGAGCGCCATCAAGGCCTACCAGGGGCGGGAAGGGCTGGCGCCCGACGGCCATCCCGATTCACGGCTGCTGGATCACCTGCGCGGTAACGGAAATTGACGGCCGAGGTTGCCGGAAACGTTTCCCTCGACTACACTAGATAAAGGCTATTCTCTTTTATTATTCTACTATATTTCCGTATTCAGGGGGCGGCGCCATGGCAGGGCGTATTAGGGTTAACTGGCTGATCTTGATCGGGTTGGCCGTTCTGGTATCCGGCTGTGCCGAAACCCAGTTCCTGATATCGGGTACCAAGCGCTTGCAGGGGACGGCGGCCTCCTCAGGCAACTACAAAATCGGCACCCCCTACCAGATCGCCGGCACATGGTACTACCCGGCCGAGGAATGGGACTATGACGAGACCGGGATCGCGTCCTGGTACGGCGACGCTTTTCACGGCAAGGACACGGCCAACGGCGAAACCTACAACATGAACGACCTGACGGCGGCTCATCGCACCCTGCCCCTGCCGTCCTTCGTGCGCGTGGTGAACCTGGAAAACGGGCGCTCCATCGTGCTCCGGGTCAATGACCGAGGACCGTTCGCCAAGGGCCGCATCATCGACGTATCGCGCCGCGGCGCGCAGCTTCTCGGCTTCAAGGACCAGGGCACGGCGCGGGTCCGCGTACAGATCCTGGCGGACCGATCGCGTGCCCTGAAGGCGCAGATCCTCGGTCAGGATTCGATTGCCCAGCACGGCAGCCCCATCCAGGTGGACAAGCTGCCCAAGGCTTCGGTCAGCGCCGAATCGCTGCCGCCGCCGCCGGGCGGGCAGGCGGCGCCCGTCATGATCTCGACAACATGACCTTTGCGAAGATGTGACGTCGCCGCGCAACCTGCGGGAATCTGGCCGACAACGGGGAGCGTTCTTCCGGCAGCTCCTTCCGGCACGGCATAGCCGTCCATCAT
>JAVVFK010000316.1:0-2147 GCA_032251015.1 Elusimicrobiales bacterium | reverse complement strand
GGCCTCGCGCCCCGGCCGCGCCAAGTCCATAGCCCGGCTGACCAAAGAGATCTTCGTGATCTTCCCTTTCGAGGAGGCGATATACGCCAAAGCCGGCGGCCGCGCCAAGTTCCTGGGCCATCCCCTGCTCGACATCATTCCCGAGGAGCCGGCGAAGAAGCCCGCCGGCGAGCCGCTGCGCATAGGCCTGTTGCCGGGCTCGCGCCGCTCGGAACTTGAGCGCCACCTGCCGCTGTTCGTGAAGGCTTTCTACAAGATAAAGTCGGTGCACGCCGACGCCAAGGGATATGTCTTCGCCGTGCCGGAGTTCCCGGACGATAAGCTGCTGCCGATGCTGGCCGACGCCTGGCCGGGCGCCGAGGAAGAGATAGAGATAGTGCGCGAGAGCGACTACGCCGTGCGCGGCACGCTCGACTTCGCCTTCACGGCCTCCGGCACCGCTACGCTGGAGAACGCGCTGCTGGGCGTGCCCATGCTGGTGGCCTACCGCATGCCCCGCTTCACCTACGAGATAGCCAAACGCGTCATAACCGTCCCTTACATTTCGCTCGTCAACGTACTGCTCAAGAAACCGGCCGTCAAAGAGCTCATACAGGACAAGGCCACGGTGGAGCTGCTCTCGCAGGAGGCCTTCTCCGTGCTCAACAACCCGCCCAAAGCGGAGGCCATGCGCCGCGACTACAGGGCGGTCCGCGAGATGCTGGGCGAGAAAGGCGTGGCCGCCCGCGCCGCCGAGCGCATAGCCGCCGTCTTTAAATGAAGATCACCCCCAACGTAGAGGCGCTGCTGGCCTATATCCGCCCCCACGGCGGACGCCTGCTGCAGGCCGCCGTCGCCATGACGGTGCTGGCGGCCATGCGCGGCGCCATCGTGTACGTGGTCGGCCCCGTCATAGAAGGCATCTTCAACGACAAGAACATGGAGATGCTGCGGCTGATCGTCATCGGACTGCCGGTCATCTTCGTGCTCAAGGCCGTCGCGGACTATATAACCTCCTACCTGATCAACTACGTCGGCCAGAAGACGGTGCAGAAGATGCGCGACGACCTGTTCACGCGCGTCCACCAGCTCTCGATGGAGTTTCACTGGCGCAAGCGCTCCTCCGAGGTCATGAGCCGGGTAATAAACGACCTGGCCAACGTCCAGTCCGCCATACAGTCCGTGCCCCTCTACCTGATCCGGGACCTTTTCACCGTCGTGGCCCTGATCGGCGTGCTCTTCTACCTCAACTGGCGCTTCGCCGCCATCTCCGTGATCATCATGCCCGCCGCCGCGGCGCTGCTGCGCGTGCTGAGCAAGAAAATGCGCCGTTCCAGCACCCGGGCCCAGGCGACCATGGGGCATATCTCCCACAGGTTCCAGGAGAGCCTGCAGGGCATGACCGTGGTGAAGGCCTTCAACTACGAGGACCGCGCCATCGCGCGGTTCCGCCGCTCCAACGACGATTTCTTCTCCGAGACCATGCGCTTCTTGCGCGCCTCGGCGCTGTCCAGCCCGCTGATGGAACTGCTGGGCAACGTCATGCTGATCCTGATGATCTACATGGGAGGCCTCGAGGTCATGGCCGGCCGTATGACCTCGGCCGACTTCCTCTCCTTCATGGCCGCCTTCTTCACGGCCTACATGCCGCTCAAGAACATAGCCAGCCTCAACACCCGGGTGCAGATGGGCCTGGCGTCCTGGGACCGCGTCAAGGAGATACTCGACGAGAAGCCCGACGTCCCCTCGGCGGCCGACCCCGTCCGCCTGGGCGACGTGCGCGGCACGGTCGAGTTCCGCGGCGTCACCTACAAGTACCCCTCCCGCGACACCGTGGTCCTCAAAAACCTCAGCTTCTCCGTCGGAGAGGGCGAGGTGGCCGCCTTCGTCGGGCCCTCCGGCTCCGGCAAGTCCACCATCATCCACCTGCTGCTGCGCTTCTTCGACCCGGTCTCGGGCACGGTCCTGCTCGACGGCAAGGACCTGCGCGACCTGGACCCCGCGGAACTGCGCGACGCCACCGGCCTGGTCACGCAGGACACGGTGCTTTTCGACGACGACGTCAACGGGAACCTGACCATAGGCCGGCCGGAGGCGACCGAGGCCGAGATACGCGAGGCCGCCGAAGCGGCCAACGCCCATCCTTTCATAGAAGCCATGCCCCAGGG
>JAVVFK010000315.1:0-2150 GCA_032251015.1 Elusimicrobiales bacterium | reverse complement strand
CACAATACCTATTTCCCTTTGGGGGAAATAGGTATTATGTCCCCCTTTTAATACGCTTGTATATCCTACAAAGTTGCCTGCTTTAGTTGGCTTTAATTGGGGACACAATACCTATTTCGGCAGAAATAGGTATTGTGTCCCCAATATCCTCATTATTGTAGAATATGGTCCACATAGGGGGAACCATGAAAAAGATCAAGAGCGTGGTTTTCAAGGCGGCCGATAAGATACGGCGCCAGGAACGCTTCGATTCGTTCAAGAAGCGGCTCTTCTACATTTTCGGGCAATTGCAGTCGCGCGGCTGGGTGCGCACCGGAGAGCTGGCGGAGACCTTCAACGTCTCCAGCCGCACCGTGCAGCGCGACCTGGAATCGCTGCGGCAGGACCAGGTTATCCGCGCCGACGAGCTGGAGCAGGGCCGCTGGCTCTTCAACGGCGAGACGCAGTCGTTCCTCAAGATGAACGTGACCGACCACGACGCGGCCACGCTGGCCTTCATCTACAAGCTCTCCAAGATCTTCGGCGGCGAGGTCAACAAGTCGGTGCTCCAATCCATCGACAAGCTTTTCCTGCTCGACGAGACCTCGTACCCTTTCTTCATGATAACGCCGCGCGTGAAGAACCCCGACATGTCGCTGCCTTTCTACAAGGACCTCTACCGCGCCATACAGGAAAAGCTGATGATGAACCTGACCTACCGCAAGGGCGGGGGCACGGCGACGGTGAAAGGCGCGCCTTTCGCGCTGATAATGTCGGAGGGGCTGTGGTACCTGGGCTACCTGCCCGGCGAGAACGGCAGGTTCAAGGATATACGCACCGTGCGCTATTCAAATATCGTCTCCGTCGAGCCGATAGAGGACGAGACCTACGAGAAGCCCGAATGGGTGAAGGACGCGCTGCGCAACGCGCGCAATATCTGGTTCGGCACGCAGACGCCCATCAAGGTGGTGATGGAGGCCGACAACTACGTGCGCGATTATTTCGAGGCCTGCGATTATTTCCCGCAGCAGAAGATAGGGAAGAAAGGTCCGAAGAGTTTCGCGATAGAATGCCGCATCAGCCATCCCAACGAGGCGCTGTCCAATATCCTGCGCTTCCTGCCGTATATCCGGGTGGTCTCGCCGCCCGACCTGAAAGTCCAGGTGCTCGAAAGGGTAAAAGGCTACCTTAAGAAATAGCGCCTGAGGGCGCGCCCAGGCGGACGACGACGCGGTGCTTGACCAGGTCGCGGTGCAGCGCGATGACGCCGCCTTCCAGGACCCGGCCGTCCAGTTCCACGGAGACTACGCCCCGCTCGACGTGGGAGGGGTTCTCGACGCGGATCTCGTAGACCGCTTCGCCGTGGCGGTAGGTGAGTTCGAAGCCGTCCCACCAGCCGGGTATAACGGGGTCGAGCGAGAGGCTCTCCCCCCGTACTTTCAGACCTAATATCTCTTCCACCCAGGCGCGGTACATCCACGCCGCCGAGCCCGTATACCAGGACCAGCCGCCGTGGCCGACCTTGCCGGGCAGGCGGTAGATGTCGGCCGCCACCGCGTAGGGCTCGGCGCCGTAGCGCCAGACCGTCTCCGGGTCGCGGGCGCGCTCGCAGGGATTTATCATGCGCAAAATTTTAGCCGCGCGGGTGCCGTCGCCGCCGCGCGCCAGCGCCATGGCCAGCCAGATGGCGGCGTGGGTGTACTGCCCGCCGTTCTCGCGCACGCCGGGCGGGTAGCCCTTAATGTAGCCCGGCGACGGTTCGGACTTTTCGAACGGGGGCTCGAAGAGCAGGACCAGTCCCTCGTCCTCGCGGACGAGGTGCTCCCAGGCCGCTTCCAGCGCGCGGGCGGTGCGCTCCGGGGCGCCGGCGCCGCTAAGCCGCGCCCAGGACTGGGGCAGAGAATCGATCTTGGCCTCGTCGCAGATTTTAGAGCCCAGCGGCGAGCCGTCGTCGAAGGTGGCGCGCAGGTACCAGTCGCCGTCCCAGGCGAATTTCTCCGTCCGGGCCGCCAGGTCCGCGCGCTCCCGCTCGTATTCCCGGCGGGCGGCTTCGTCGCCGAGCAGGGCGGCCATTTCGGCCATGCCTTTGAGGACGTCGGCCAGGAACCAGGCCAGCCAGACGCTCTCGCCTTTGCCGCCGGCGCCGACCAGGTTCATGCCGTCGTTCCAGT
>JAVVFK010000314.1:0-2153 GCA_032251015.1 Elusimicrobiales bacterium | reverse complement strand
CGTGGACTTTTCCACCGCCATCGACGTGCCGATGCACCGCTTCTCCGGGGCCGTCACCCGCAAAGGGGAGACTTTCGACGCCACGCTGGCCGCGCTGGCCGGCGGCGGGAAGCGCACCTCGGAAGGCGTGGATTACTCGGTCTGGGGGTGGTACGTGATGGGGGAGGGAAAGTACAGGTTCTGAGCCGCCGATTTTGATATCATAGTATACGCAGAAGGAACGGGGTGCGAATCCCCGGCTGCCCCGCAACGGTGATGCCGAAAGGCTAAGCCCGGTCTACTGCGAACCCCGCGCGGGCGGGGCCTCCGAGGGGAATTTTCGCCGACCCTTTCTCCCCGGAGAAAGGGTTTTTTAATTGGGGACACAATACCTATTTTCCGCGGAAATAGGTGTTGTGTCCCCCCAAAAAATATTTATTTGGTAAGGATAAAATGAAGAAAAAAGGGCTTTTTTTAATAGGTATTGTGTCCCCGTTGTTCATGTCCCCTTTGTTTGTGTCCCTGGTCAAGGCGGAGAGGGTGGTGTCGCTGCTGCCGTCGTATACGGAGACGATATTCGCGTTGGGGGCGGGTGACAGGCTGGTGGGGGTGTCCAATTTCTGCAACCGGCCGGCGGAGGCCGCCGCGCTGCCTAAAGTCGGGGATTATTTCAGCCCGGATATCGAGCGGATCTACGCGCTCAGGCCGGATATCGTTTTCGACGGGCGTTGGAAGAATTCGGCCGCGTCCGAAAGGCTGTCGGCCCTGGGCCTGAAGGTGGTGCGCATACCCGAGGAGAGGAAGGTGTCCGATATTTACGGGACGGTGCGTATCATCGCCGCGGAACTGGGTCTGGCCGCCGAAGGCCGGAAGCTCAACGCCCGTCTCAGGAAAGATCTCGCCGCCGCGTCCTATTCCGGGAAGCGGCGCCTGCGCGCCTACGTCGAGGTGGACGCGGGCGGCTGGTCGGCGGGCGGGGACTCTTTTATATCGTCGCTGGCGGACCTTGCCGGCGCGGACAATATCTTCGCCCGGGAGAAGGCGGGATATTTTCAGGCCTCGTGGGAGACGGTGGTGAAAGCGGACCCCGAGGTGATAATCTGCCCCGGCGGCGACGCGGAGGAGATAAAGTCGCGCCCGATGGCGGACCGGCTGAAGGCGGTGCGCTCGGGCGCGGTGCTGTGCGGCCTGGACCGGGACCTGTTCGCGCGGCTGACCCCGTCGTCCCCGTCGGCGGTTAAAGTTTTGAGGGAGGCGCTGGATGCGCACAGGTAAGGCCATAGCGGCGCTGCTTGTCCTGGGCGCCTGCGCGGCCATAGCGCTGCTCTCGGGACCGGCCGGCGCCGATCCGGATATCATCCTCAACATCAGGGTGCCGCGCGTGCTGGCGGCGGCGCTTGTGGGCGCGGCGTTGAGCGTGGCCGGCGCCATACTGCAGGGTGTGCTCAAGAACCCGCTGGCCGATCCCTACATCATCGGCACCTCCTCCGGCGCCATGGCCGGCGCCGCCGGCGCGGCCTGGCTGGGGCTGGGACCGTTGTCGCCGCTTTTTTACCTGCTCGTCGGAGGCGGGGGGCTGGGCGCCACTGCCGCGGCTTATCGTTTGGCGCGGATAAAAGGCCGCACCTCGGGCGTGGCCATGCTGCTGGCCGGCGTGGCGGTAAGTTCCTTTCTGGCGGCGCTGGTCATGCTGTTGGTGTCGCTGGACCGCGGCCGGGGCCTGCCGCTGCTCTCTTTCCTGTTCGGGACTGTCAGGGCTTTCGAGCCCGCCGCGCTGGCCGCGCTGGCCGGCGTTACGCTGGCGTGCTCGGCCGCGGCCGCGGTGCTGGGCCGCCAGCTGGATATACTCTCCGCCGGGGAGGAGGGGGCTGTCCGCCTGGGTGTGCCCGTCGAGCGGATGAAATTGATCCTGTTCTCGCTGGCCGCGCTGCTGACGGCCGCGGCGGTGTCCGTGGCGGGCGCGGTGGGCTTCGTCGGGCTGATAGTGCCGCACGCCGCCCGGCGGCTTTTCGGACCGCGCCACGCGGGACTGGTCCTTTACTCGGCGGCCTGCGGAGCGGGTTTCCTGATGCTGGCCGACGCGCTGGCGCGCACGGCCGCGGCTCCCGCCGAGCTGCCAGCCGGCGTCATAACCGCCCTGGCCGGGGCGCCGTTCTTCCTCTTCCTGCTGCGCC
>JAVVFK010000313.1:0-2164 GCA_032251015.1 Elusimicrobiales bacterium | reverse complement strand
TGGAGCGGCTGGCGCCCGAGAAGAGCCGCGACGGCGTCCTGAAGCCGATGGCCCAGCTCGCCGATTCCATAGCGGCCGGCAAAGAAGAGCGCCGCCGGAGCCCCAAAGCCCCGCCCTGCGCGCCCGGCGGCCAGAGCACCCAGCTTATCGTGGGCGCCAGCCCCGAGAGCGACCTGCAGATAATGAAGCTCAGCCAGTCGCTATATGAGAAACTGGGCCTGCGGCGAGTCTATTACTCCGCCTTCGTCCCGGCCACCATCGACAGCCGCCTGCCGGCCGTGAAGGAACCGCCGCTGCGGCGCGAACACCGCCTCTACCAGGCCGACTGGCTGCTGCGCTTCTACGGCTTCAGCACGGACGAGCTGCTCGACGAGAAATGCCCCTGCCTGGACCTGACCTTCGATCCCAAGACCGTCTGGGCGTTGCGCAACCTCGACCGCTTCCCGGTGGAGGTCAACAAGGCGCCATACGAGGAACTGCTGCGCGTGCCGGGCTTCGGCGTGCTGACGGCCAAAAGGATAGTGCGCGCGCGGCGGGCCGGCGGGCTGCGGCTGGAAGACCTCTCCCGCCTGGGCGCGGTGATGAAGCGGGCGGTCTATTTCGTGACGGCGGGCGGGATATACGGCGGCCTGCGGCGCGACGACCCCGCCGCTATCAGGGCCAAACTGCTGGAGGGACCGTCGAAAAAAACCGTGCAGCCGGAGCTTTTCGAGCCGGCCCCGGCGGGGGCCCCGGCGTGAGCGCCTACGTCCACGACGGCACTTTCACCGGCCTTGTCTGCGCGCTGGCCGCGGCAGTGAGCGACCCGGCGGCCGAGATGGCCGACGAGACGCCGCGGCAGGACGACCTTTTCGCGCCCGCAGTCGAGGCGGAGAGCGACGGCCGCAAGGCCGCGGATTTCCTGGAAAGACTGGCGGCGGTCTCGGGCCCGGATACCGTGGATAATATAAAGCTCTGCTTCCTCTCCAAAGAGAAGGACCGCGACGCCCTGCTGCTCGCCTACGCGCGGCGGGCCTTCGCCGCCGGCAAAGGGCTCAACGACCGGCTGGCCGACCCGGTGGTGAATCGCGCCCAGAAGACGGCGCTTGCCGTGCTGCGCGAGGCGCACCGGTTCAAGGGACTGGTCCGCTTCCGCGAACTCGAGGACGGCACCCTCTACTCGGAGATAGAGCCGGACCACAATATCCTGCCGCTGATAACGGGTCACTTCCGTCGCCGCATGGCCGGCTTCAACTGGATACTGCACGACAAACGGCGGGGGCTGGCCGCCATGCACTCGGGCGGCCGGCTGCGGCTGGTCTCAGCGCTGGAGGCCTCGGTGCCGCCGCCGTCTGAGAAAGAGAAGCGCACGGCGTCGCTCTGGCGCGCCTTCTTCGACTCGGTCGCGATAAAGGAAAGGCTCAATCCCGGCCTGCAGCGGCAGTTCGTGCCGCTCAAATACAGAAAGAACATAACGGAATTCGGCGAAGACTGATCTTCTCTGCTAAAATAAACGCATGATACATATCGCACTGGCTTTTTTTATCGCTCTGCCGGCGGCCGCCGGGGCTCAGGACCTGGTCCCGTACCGCTCAGGCGCAAAGTGGGGCTATGCCGCCCCCGGAGGAAACCTGAAGATACGGGCCCGCTACGATACGGCCCGGCCTTTTTCCGAAGGGCTGGCGCTGGTGATGAAAAAAGGCCGCTACGGGTTCATAGACGACCGGGGCCGCGAGAAGATAAAAGCCGTCTACCAGTCGGCCGGCCCTTTCTCCGAAAGCCTGGCCCCGGTTAAGTCGCGCGGCCGATGGGGGTACATCAGGACCGACGGAAGCGAAGCCCATTATTTCACCCTGGACGAGGCCGGCTTTTTCTCCGGCGGCCGGGCTCCCGTCACGAAGGACGGGGAAACCGGGCTGATGTCGAAGGGAATGAAATTCATCCCCTGCGCCTACGAAGAGATACAGCCTTTCAGCGAAGGGCTGGCCAGGGTGCGCCGCGGCGGCCTTTACGGTTTCGTGGACGCGGACTGCCGCGAGGCCACGCCCGCGGTATACGACGAGACCTTCCCCTTCTCGGGCGGCTTCGCCTCCGCCCGGCTGCGCGGCAAGTACGGTTTTATCCTCCGGGAATCCATGGCTTTCAAGGCTAAAGACTACATCGGCATAGGCCCCTATTCGGAGGG
>JAVVFK010000312.1:0-2176 GCA_032251015.1 Elusimicrobiales bacterium | reverse complement strand
CAGCTGCCAGAGCACGCTGTCCCGCACCGGCTCGCCGTCCCGACACCCCTCGGCGTAGAGATAGGCAGCCGCTCCCAGGAGGACGTACCCTTGCTGCCCGGCCGGCCACTGGCCCAGGAAGCGCTCGCTGGCCTCGCGGGCGGCCTCGAAGGTGGCTTTGAGGACCTTGGCGGACGGCTCGCCCTCTTCATTGTCCACCTCGACGCCGTCCAACGCCTGCCGGATGACGCGCCCGTAGAGGCCGCGCAGCTCCTTGCCCACCGGCAGCCAATCCCGGCCGTGTTCGAAAACGGCCAGGGGCGGCACCGCTTCCGTGGCCAGCGCGCCGGCGTCGGCCTGGTAACGGGCGGCGTGGTCGTCCATCGCCTGGGTCAGCGCGTCCAGCCAGTGGTCGCCGGCGGGAGCGATGGCGTGGCGCAGCTTGCCAGAGAGCAGGGGCAGGAGACGGGGCACCAGACAGGCCGGCACCCGCTTGCCCTGGCGCACGATGGCGGCGGCCGCCATGCGCGTCCACGCCTTGACCGGCGCCAGGTTCAGCCCGCTCTTGACCGAGCCGTCGATGACGGCTTCCAGCGTCGCCGGCAGCCGCTCGGGCAGGCGGCCGTAGAGCGCTTTGGTAACCATGGCCACGTTGCAGAAGCTCCCCAGCGTGCCCTGGTTCGCGGCGGCGCGGGAAACCGTTGACGCCATGGCGGCGATGGAGTAAGCTGTAGCTACTTGTGAACTGTCGTCTGCTTCCTCCAGTTCCCCATACTGATAGCTGACACTATCGATACGGGGCGGAAGCAGGCGACTTTTCATGTTGGGCCAGCTGATGTGCCGGCCGCGGGGAATGGCCCAGCGGGTGGTGTGGGAGTTCGCCGTCGGCTTGAGCAATACGTACTCGCCCAGCTGGTTGGGGCTCCGCCAGGCCAGCACCTGCCGGCCCTGGTCCGCCTCGTCGGTAAAGGGCAGTATCCAGAGGGCGTCATCCCCATCGCAGCCGCCCAGGGCGTCCACGATGTAGTCCAGCCAGTCGCCGTCGTTGACCCAGGCGGTCGAGGTGGCCGGGTCCAGTTCGATATGCCCGGCCGGGACCTCCCGCCGACCGACCGCGGCCGGGAAGATGTAATAGCGTCCGCCAGGAATCGGGCAGCGCAGCCGCCGCTCCCGCCGGCCGAGGCGGTTCAGGTGCTGCCGGGCCAGGGCGCGGACGATGCCGGCAAACCACATCGGGTGCCCGCCGCTGGCCAGATACTCGCCCACGTGCCAGTTGCCGATTTCCTCTAACGCGCTCCTTGAGCGCGCCTCCTCTTCTGATTCAATCCCGTACAGCCGGCCCATGACCTCGGCCAGCCGGCCGCTCTGGATGCCCTCCAGGAACAGCTCGCTTTCCAGCTCCATCCAGACCAGGAGCTGCTCGACGCCGAAGAAGGGGTGGAGGTTAATCAGGCTCTGGATGTCCAGGCACATCTCGTCGCTGTGGTGGACGGGCACCAGCCCCACGAAGACGCGGTTGCCGGCCAGGGCCAGTTCGGTCTTGGCGCTCCCGGCCGGGAAGAGGAAGTCCACGCCGGGGTCGAGATGGTCTACGACAAGGACGTGGCCCTTGTCCTGCCCGCCCTCGTGCAGGCAGGTGACCTCAAAGCGCCGGCAGTGAAGCAGCTCCCGCCGGTGGCGGTCGTCGCCCGGTTCGGTACCTGTCTCCGGGTAAAGGCGGCCGGCCAGCCGCTCGACGAAGGCCCGATTGACCAGGCCGCAACCGTCCCAGAGCCGGCCGTCGAGGTTGGGGTCGTACTGGATGGCGACGTCCTCTCTGTCAAAGAAGTGCCAGAAGCGGTAGGGCCGCATCACGCGAGAGAGCCGCTTGGAGAGGGTGTAGCCGCCCCGTTCCATGGAGAGGGTCAGACCGGAACGGGCCAGAAATGCCTCTGTGTCCAGGCCAGGCGCGTAGAGGTCGAGCACCTTGTCGTCCTTGACCCAGCGCAACGTGGGCGCCGGCGCCTCGTAGATGGCGTGCATTTGCTCGGCATTCCCCAGCGGCCGGGAGACGATCTCCCACTCGAGCGCGGCCGGCAGGAACGGGTAGGCCATCCCGCCCAAATCGTCGTCATGGCGGATCACTGTCTGACGTGTCATGAGTTTCCTCCTGTAATTGGGGTAGATATCGGGCTGAACGAGAAGAAGGGGTCTATCG
>JAVVFK010000311.1:0-2200 GCA_032251015.1 Elusimicrobiales bacterium | reverse complement strand
GTGAGTCGCGTCGGGAGGCGTCGTGTGCAGCGTGGCATGGACGACGGCTCGGACTTTCCTTTCGGAGATGCTTGGAATACGGCCCGGCCGGGGAGCGTCCTTCTTCAGCCCCTCCACGCGAAGCGCCAAGAAGCGTTCTCGCCAGAGTTGAACGGTGGGGCGCGATACATCCAACCTTTCGGCAATGTCCTGGCTGGTGGTTCCGTCCGCAGCCATCGTGATGATTTGCGCCCGTTGCACCATCCGCAAAGGCACACTTCTCGCGCGGGTCCAAGTGTTCAGGATAGAGCGTTCTTCGGACGACAAGAGTATTGGAAGAGCCATTCTCATGTTGCATAGGATAGCATTCGTCGAGAGCATAAGTCAAGTTAATTACGGGACACTACACTAGATGACCGCGCCGAGATGCTCGTGCGCGTTAGGGATGACTATGCGGGTCACTACCGCGTCCTCGCCTATGGCCTTCACGCCGGCGGCCACGGCCGTGCGCACCGCGCCGACCTCGCCGCTGACGGTGAAGTAACCCTTGCCGCCTATGCCCTTGCCGGTATTGACCTCGGCGACGTGGACGAAGGCCGCCTTGGCGGCCGCGTCGGCGGCGAACAGGGCCGGCAGGGCCTCTTTGGTCTCCACCATGCCTACGGCTTCCAGTTTCGCGGGCTTTACTTTCTTGTTGAGGGCGGCCAGCGCGCCGGAGTGGATATTGCGGATGATGTGCCGGGCGATGAGCGTATTGCCGGCGATCTCGGCGCCCTTGGACAGAGAGGATTCCACTTCGCCGACGGGGCCGGCGATGACGATGATATATTTTCCCTTGGAGATGGCCTGGTGCAGCTTCGGCTCCACGCCGGCGGCCTTGCACATGGCGTCCAGCGCCTCGACGCCCTTGGCTATCGAGGAAGTCTCCATCATGCCTATCGAGATGTTCGCCTGCATTAGGTTCTCCTTAAGCTATCCTGAGGTCGCCGACCACGCTGCACTGCAGCGGGCGGACGAAATGGCTGGTCTTGGTGATGCCGTCGCCGGTCGGGGTGCCTATGGACATGGAGGCGTAACCCTCGCCGAGGCCCAGGCCGTGCAGCGTGCAGCCGTTCTTGACGAAGATGGAACAGGCCATGCGGCGGCCCATCTTGGTCATATTTTTGACGTTGGTGGTATACATGCCCGCGCTGTGATGATTGTTCCCCTCGGCGCGGCGGGCCAGTTCTATCGCGGCGTCCACGTCGCGGGCCACCGTAACCGGCAGCACGGGCATCAGCTGCTCGGCGTGGATGAGCGGGTGATCGTTGGGCACCTCGGCCCAGAGCACGCGTACTTCGTCGGACAGGCTGAGCCCTATGGCTTTGGCTATCACCGAAGGATTCCTGCCGATGAAGTCGCGGTTGATCCTGGGCTCGGGGCCGGGCTCCAGTACGATCAGCCGGGAAAGCTGGTCCATCTGCGCGCTGGTCAGCTCATGGGCGCGGTGGTCCTTGCGCATGGCCTCTATGAAGCGGTCGCGGGCGGCTTCGGTAACTATAACTTCCTTCTCGGCTATGCAGAGCACGTTATTATCGAAACCGCAGCCGGTTACTATCTGCTCGGCGCAGTCGGGGAAAACGGCCGTTTCGTCCACTACTACCGGCGGGTTGCCGGGGCCGGCGGCTATGGTCTTGCAGGCCTTGCCCGCGGTCATGGCCACTTTTACTATGGCCGGCCCGCCGGTCACCAGGTTCATGTGGGTGTCCGGATGGGAGAGCAGCTGCTTGGTGGCCTCCTGGGTGGGCTTGGCTATGGTGGAAACCAGGTTATGCGGGCCGCCGGCGGCGACTATCGCGGAATCGAGCGTGCGCACCGCGTCGGCGACGCAGCCCTTGGAGGCCGGGTGCGGCGAGAATACCGCGGCGTTGCCCGCCGAGAGTATGCCGATAGCGTTGCTGATTATGGTGGCGACGGGATTGGTCGAAGGGGTTATGGCGGAGACGACGCCGAACGGCGCGTATTCGACGAGGGCCAGGCCCTTGTCGCCGGTATAGGCGACGGCGCGCAGGTCCTCCACGCCGGGGGTCTTGTCGGCGCAGACCAGGTTCTTGAGCACCTTGTCGGCGACGCGGCCCATGCCGGTCTCGGCCACGGCAAGGGCGGCCACATGCACCTGTTCGACCCGGCCACCCACTTCTCCTGCTCCGGCATCATCGCCGAGGGCTACCCGCCAGCACTC
>JAVVFK010000310.1:0-2201 GCA_032251015.1 Elusimicrobiales bacterium | reverse complement strand
CAGCCGATAGGCGGCCTCGACCAGCCCGCACTGGAACAGGAGGGTCTGGCTGCCGCCATAGCGCTCCCCCTCTCTTCTGGTGCGCGCCAGGTTCTCTGCCGCCAGCTCGAACTCTCCCACCGCCTGATAGGCCTGGGAGAGGCCGAAGCAGGTCTCGGCGACGACGAAGGGCGCCGCCACCGACTCGGCCAGCTCCACGGCCAGCTTCTGCTGGCGTAAGGCGTGCTCGGGGCGGCCCCGGAGGATTTCCAGCCAGCCCAGCTCGTTATGATAATAGGCACGGTCCATGTCCCGGGCATAAGACTGGAGCGGATTGAGGCGCGCCAGGAATTCTTCCGCCTCCCCGAGGCGGTTCTGCACCAGGGCATTGGTGATCCCCTGGACCACCAGGATGAAGGTCCAGTGCTGCACCCCGGTCCGGTCGACGATGGCCAGTCCGGCGCGGATGGCCTGGCGGCAGTCGTCGAAGCGGCCATAGATCCAGCTGAACCAGGCCGCGCAGAGTTTGGTGATGATCCTGGCCAGGGGTGTGACCCCGGCGCCGGCCAGAATCAGTTCCTGCTGCTTGAGGATCGGCGCCGAGCGGGCCGGTTGCCCGGACCAGTGGAACAGGGTGATCAAGGCAAAGGAGGCCATGATCTTCTGGGTCGGATCGACCGGCAGGTCGAGAATTTCCCTGGTAATCGCCAGCCATTTTTCCGCCTCCCGGTCCAGGCCGCCACGCAAGGCATAGATTGAGACCACCTGGGGGGCCAGGCATAACTGCAACTCCGGATTTTCCTCCAGGGCAAAACCCCGGCGCAGGTGATCCAGGCGTGCCAGCCAACCATCCAACCGCTCCGAGCGGCTGAGGGAGTGGACGATGGTTTCCACCGCCCCGGCCCAGGCCAGGACGCTACCGTGGGCATCCCCCAGCGGCAGAAAGCGGTCGAAGGCCTCGGCATACAGGCGGTGGCTGGCGTCGAAATCCACCGGCATCATGGCCGCCGCCTGCCAATACATCAACCAGGGATGGGCGGCCATGAGTAGATGGGGGACCCCGGTCAGCCATTCCTGCAGCGCCAAATGACGCCCGGCGGCGATCAGGGCCGGGCCGATCGCCGCCAGCACCGCGACCAGTCCACCCCAGTCAGCCACCTCAAGCAGCAGAGGGACGGCCGCCTCCCCGTCACCGTTGTCTTTCAGAAGCCCGGCGGCCCGTCGCAGCAATTCCGTCAAATCGGCCGCGGGTATCGCCCGGCGGGCCCGGTCGCGGAGAAAATCCCGGAACAGGGGATGATAGCGATAGGTGTCCGGTCCCCCTTGGAGTTTCACCGTGAAGTAGTTCCGGCCGACCAGGTCTTCGAGCAGTCGACCGGCCTCCTTTTCCCCGGTCAGCCGGGTGGCGACTGCGGTGGAAACCGTGGGCAGAAAGGCCGTCCGCAGCAAAAAATCGCGCTCGTTCGGCGCCAGCCCGGCCAGAATCTCGCCGGCAAAGTAGTCGAACAGCAAGGTCTGGTTGCCGGCCGGTTCCGTCGCCCCTGAGACCGCCCGCTCCTCACTGATATGCTGCATGAGCAGAACCATCCCGGCCACCCAGCCCTCGGTCCTGGCCGCCACCGCGGCCAGGATGGCGGCGGGTATTTCCCGACGGCAGACCAGGTGTGCCAGTGCAGCCGCTTCCCTCTCGGTCCATTTCAGGTCCTCCCAGTGCAGCGGCGCGATCTTCCCGTTGATCACCAGGCGGCTCAAGGCAGCGGGCGGTTCGCTCCGGCTCAGACAAAAAAGACGCGTTCCCACCGGCGCTTGCCGCACCGCCTCCTTCAGAAGCACCAGGAATTCCTCGGCCGGCTCGACGTCCTGGACATTGTCGAGAACCAGTGTCAACCCGGCCGGGAAGGCGCCGAAGAGTTCGCGAAAAAACCCGGCGGCAAAGAGAACGAGAGAAGGGCGGTGTTCCGGGGTCAAGCTGGGCAGGGAACAATTGGTTTCGGCAAGGAGATGTGCGAGCCCTAGCCGCAGATAGTAGACGAAAGAAGCCGGGTCGCTGTCGCCGGGGTCGAGGTTGTACCAGAGAACCGGTCCTTGCCGTTCCTGCAGATAGCTGGCGGTGAGGATGGTTTTGCCGGATCCGGCCGGCGCCGAAATCCAGACCAGGGGCTGCCGCGACAACTCATCCAGACGGTCAAACAGACGCTCGCGTCTGACCCAGGCCCGAGACC
>JAVVFK010000030.1:0-16633 GCA_032251015.1 Elusimicrobiales bacterium | reverse complement strand
CGGGCACAAGTAGGCCCCTGACGCCGGGCGATAAAAAAAAGAGCCGCCGCGGCGGCTCTTTTTTATTTTCACGGACGGGTCAGTCCCTTATGTAATGGCAAGTGTAGCCGCCCGGATGCTTGCGGAGATAGCCCTGGTGATACTCCTCCGCGGGCCAGAACTCCCCCGCCGGCTCCAGGGAGGTCGTCACCGGCTTCCGCCAGCGGCCCGAATGCGCCGCCCTATTCACCGCGGCCTCCGCCTCCGCTTTCTGTTCCGGCGAAGAATAGAATATCGCCGACCGGTACTGCGAACCGATATCGTTGCCCTGACTGTTCGGCGTGGTCGGATCGTGTATCCTGAAGAAGAAATCCAGCAGTGCGCCGTAGGTGATGCGCGACGGGTCGAACCTGACCTCTATCGACTCGGCGTGGCCGGTACCGCCGGCTTTCACGTCCTCGTACGACGGGGCCTTCAGCGTCCCGCCGGTATAACCCACGCGGGTCTCCAGCACGCCGGGCAGGGCGCGCACAAGTTCCTCCATCCCCCAGAAGCAGCCTCCGGCGAGCAGGGCGGTCTCGGTCTTTTCGGGCATAACGTCCTCCTCAGATCCCCGTAAACTCGACTTTAATGTCCGGGTGCAGACTGCGGTGCACGGGGCAGGCCTTCACGCAAGCCATCAGCTTCTCCCGCTGCGGCGCGGACAGGCCGGCGGGCAGCTTGACCCGCGCGGCGAAGCGGGCCACCCGGCGCGGGGCCTCCGTCATCTCCTTGATTATGTCTATGGAGGACCCCTTGAACGGGATGTTCTCCCGCGCGGCGACCTTGGCCATTATCGTCAGGACGCAGGACGCCAGCGAAGAGGCGAACAGGTCGGTCGGGGAGAACATGCGGCCCTTCCCGCCGTTGTCGGGGGGCAGGTCGGTGATTATCACGGCCCCGGTGGGCCCGTGCGTCAGGCGGACCCGCTCGTCGCCTATGTATTCTGCTTTTATTTCCGTGGCCATAACGGGATTGTAGCAATTGAGGGGCGGGTTTAAAAAAGGTAATATCTTCTCTATGGAAAACAGGAAATTTGCGGCCTTAGCCGCCGCGATACTTCTCTCCACCGCCGCGGCCTGCAAACCGGAAGCGGAGCAGGCAACGGCCAGCCAGGAACAGCCGGTCGCGGAAGCGACGGCCAAGGAGGCCAGCAACGATATGTCGCCACTTCTCAACCCCTCGGAACTCACCGAACAGGCCCCGGCCAGCTTCAAGGCCGTTTTCAAGACCACCAAGGGCGATTTCACGGTCGAAGTGAACCGCGACTGGTCGCCGCTCGGCGCCGACAGGTTCTACAACCTGGTCAAGAACGGCTACTTCGAGGACGTCGCCTTCTTCCGCGTCATCGGCGGTTTCATGGCGCAGTTCGGCATACACGGCGACCCCAAAGTGTCGGCCGCCTGGCGCGGCGCGCGCATACAGGACGACCCGGTGAAACAGTCCAACGAGCGCGGCTATATCTCCTACGCGATGGCCGGCCCCAACACCCGCACCACCCAGCTCTTCATCAACTTCGGCGACAACTCGCAGCTGGACTCGATGGGCTTCTCTCCCTTCGGCAAGGTCGTCTCCGGGATGGAAGTGGTGGACTCGCTCTACAGCGGATACGGCGAGGGCGCGCCCGGCGGCAAGGGCCCGGACCAGGGCCGCGTGCAGATGCAGGGCAACGCCTACCTGAAGGCCGACTTCCCCAAGATGGACTACATCAAGTCCGTATCGCTGCCGGACTGATCCCCGCTTCCGGGCGGCCTCCCGCGGGAGGCCGCCCGGGCTTTTTTTAATGGCCAAGATACTCATCATAGACGACGACGATACCGTCCACCTGGTATATCGTTCGTATCTTTCAAAGGCCGGCCACTCGGTGGAGTCGGCCTATGACGGGGACGAAGGCCTATCCATGGCGGCCCTGGACCGGCCCGACCTGGTGCTGGTGGACATCAACATGCCCCGCCTTTCCGGCTTCGAGGTCCTCAAGAAGCTCAAGGAACTCCCGGTATCGCACGGTATCCCCGTTCTGGTCATAACCTCCCTCAAGCAGGAGCATCACGCGAAGCGTGCCGCCTCGCTCGGCGCCGCCGGGTTCATAACCAAACCCACCAAAATGCCGGAACTCAACGCCATCGTAGAAAAGGCACTGGAAGCCCGGAAGGACCCTCCCCGGCAGGCGTGACGCCGCGGTGAACGGGCGGCAAATTGATCGAACATATAACCGATTCCCCCCGCTTCTATGAATACGTCGCCTGGGCCGTAGTAGCGCTGGCGGCGTTCAACTTTTTCCAGATAGCCTATCTCCTCTGGAACAAAGCGAGGGTCGAAAGGTCCGAGCGCCGGAAGGATAAGTTCAAGCGCCTGGCCGCCACCGCGATAGTAACAGCCCTCAGCCCGGCCGACCTCCTGAGCCCTCCCTCTTCCGAGGACGAGTACGCCGCCTACGCCGAATCGATAGCAAGCGTGCTGGACAGCTTCGCGGGCGAGGTCGCCGACCGTGCCGCCGGACTCCTTACGGTATTCGGCATCGGCGCCCATTACAGGGCGCTGGCCCGCAGCCGCTCCTGGTACAAGCGCTGCAACGCCGTGGACATGCTGACCGTCTTCCGGCTGGAGGAGAACAGGGATTTCTTCGCCGGGCTGTTCGCGGCCGAGCCCTCCGCGGACGTTAAATACCGCATCGTACGCGGGCTCAGCCTGATAGTCCGCGGCGGGGACGACGTCCGCGAACTGGCCGGCATGCTCTCCGGCCTGCCCTATCTCGCCCCCAAGTACACCGAGGACGTCTTCTACAACGCGATAATACGGCTCAAGCTGCTGGGTAAGGAGGACGAGTTCGGCGGGTTCATGCGGGCGATCATGCGCGACGGCCGGGTGCCGGCGGCGATAAAGCGGGACTGCGTCACGGCCTGCTACGCCGCGATATGCGAAAAAGGACGCCCCCTGCTCAAGGAATATTACGCCGCGCACCCGGACGAACCCGAGATACTCGCCGCCTGCGTGAGGGCGCTGGCCCGCGCCGGGGACTTCACCCTTCTCCCCGGGGCCCTGCGGCATCCCGACTGGCGCGTAAGGCTGGCGGCCCTCAAGCACGCCCACCTCTGCTGCGAGGACCTGACCGGCGAAATAGCGGAACTCCTCTCCGACCTCAACTACCACGTGCGCCTCAATGCCGCCATGACGCTGGCCAGGGCCGGGGAACGGGGACTGGCCGCCCTGCGCGCGGCGGCCGCCTCGCGGGACAGGTTCGCCGCTGAGACCGCGGCCTACGCCCTCGAGCAGGAGGCCGTATGGAATTCCTGATCTGGCTCGGCGCTCACTCCACCCAGTACGCGGTCTTCGTTTATTTCCTGGCGGTCAATTCGATATACACGATGCTGATAATACTGGCGCTGCGGGACATAGTCCGCCACGCCAACCTGGGGACCTCCCGCGCCGCCCGGCGCCAGTTGTCCGGCGAATTCTACTACAAGCCCGTCTCGGTCATCGTCCCCGCGCACGACGAGGGCGCCGTGATCGTTCAGAGCGTGAAAGCCCTGCTGAACCTGCACTACCCGGAGTTCGAGATCATCGTGGTCAACGACGGCTCCGCCGACGACACTCTGGACAGGCTGAGAACGGAGTTCGCCCTGACCCCGTCCAAAAGGCCGCTGCGCCTGCAGGTGCCCCACGAACCGGTCCGCGGTTTTTACAGGTCCGCCGATAATCCCAATCTGTTCGTCGTGGACAAGGTCAACGGCGGCAAGGCTGACGCGATAAACGCCGGCATCAACGCCTCCGCCTACCCCATCTTCTGCTCCATAGACGCCGACTCACTGCTGGAACCGGACGCGATACTCAAGTCCTCCAAGCTTTTCCTGGAGGACGACGAGCTCATAGCCACCGGCGGCATCATCCGCGTTCTCAACGGCTGTGCGGTCAGCAACGGCTCGGTGACCGATATAAAGCTGCCCCGCTCCCCGCTGGAGGCGATGCAGGTGCTGGAATACACCCGCGCCTTCCTCTCGGGCCGCACCGGCTGGAACGCGCTCAAAAGCCTGCTCATCATCTCCGGCGCCTTCGGCGTGTTCCGCAAGGACATGGTGGTGGCCGTCAACGGCTACCGCAGGACCGTCGGCGAGGACATGGACCTGGTCATGCGCCTGCACAGGCACTGCAAGGATAACGGCATCCCGTATAAGATATTGTTCGTGCCCGACCCGGTCTGCTGGACCCAGGCCCCTTTCACGCTGGGCGCGCTGCTCAGGCAGCGCAACCGGTGGCACCGGGGGATGATCGACGCTCTGCTCACCAACAGGGAGATGATACTCAACAGGAAATACGGGGCGACCAGCCTCGTCGGCGTCTCCTATTTCTTTTTCGTGGAACTGCTGGGCCCGATCATAGAACTGCTGGGCTATATAGCCGTTCCCCTCTTCTGGCTGTTCGGGATGCTCGACACCCGCTTCATGGTCATGATCTTCCTGCTGGCCGTGATCTGGGGCGTCACGATCAATATCTCGGCCGTCGTACTGGATACCTACAATTTCAGGCGCTACAGGCGCACGTCCGACATACTGCGCCTCTGCCTGCTCGGCGCGGGCGAGTTCCTGGGCTACAGGCAGATCATGCTGCTGGAACGCCTCCGGGCCACGCTGTCCTTCAGGCAGACGCACTGGGGCGCGCAGGTAAGGAAAGACTTCAAATAGGCCGGCCGGAGGATGCGTGGATAAAAATACAGGGACGAAACGGACACTGGTCTTTCTCTGGCACTGGATACTCTCCGGTTTCTTTTTCGGCACGCTGACGCTGATAGGCCCGGTGCGCTGGGCCACCGACCGCATGCGCGCCGCGGGCTGGAGCGGCTCCGCGGAAAAGGCGGTCGTCCTGCTCTTCATCGCCGTCCTGGCGGCCGCGTCGGCGCTCCTGGCGCTGCGCATGGCCCGCCTCACCCTGGACGCTAAAAACCGGGGCGCGCGTTTTGGGCTGCCGGCGCTCTCCCTGGTCATGTTCTTGGGAGCGCTGTGGGCCTGGATGACGCCTGGGCTTATGACGGACCCCGCCGCGCGCGCCGCGGAAGAGTCCTATTCCTGGTCCGAGTTCGTCTTCGGCCCTTATCCGGAGAAAAAGCGGCTATTGGAGTTAAAAGAGGAGGGCTACACCGCGGTCGTCTCCCTTCTCAGCATGGCGGTGGTCCCGTTCGAACCGGTGCTGTTCGCGCGGGAGAAAGAAGCGGCCAAAGAGGCGGGGATGGAACTTATACACATCCCCATGCTGCCCTGGGTCTCTTCCAACGACCACGTAGTGGAGGAGCTCAGGAAACTGGAGCGCAGGGGCCCGGGTAAATACTACGTCCACTGCTACCTTGGCAGGGATAGGGTCAGCGTCTTTAAAAATATGCTTTCATCCACTATAGGCGGAGCGAAGACGGTCTCCCTGGACCCCGCCGCCGCCAGGCGCATCTCCGACCGGGAGAGCTTCGAAAGGGGCAAAATAACCAGGCTGGCCCCGGACGTCCATTTCACCCCCTACCCGACGGACGAGGAATTCTTCGCCTACATACTCAACGGGAACGTCAGGTCCGTGGTTTCGCTTCTCGACCCCGGCAACCGCGAGGACGCGCCGTGGATAGAGAAGGAAAAAGCGATAGCGGAAAAATACGGTCTTAATTTCGCCAACTATCCCTGGAAGGCGCTGGACAAGGCCGGTCGGACGAAGGCGGTACGCGCGACAAAGAAGATGGAAAAGCCTCTGGTCATACACGCTTTCCTCTCCCACACCCCGGAAAGCGCCGAATTCGTAAAAGCCTACAAGGGGAATTGACGCGCGGCTAACCCAGCCGCTGCGCCAGTTTCGGCAGGAAAATAATACAGCCGATGGCCGCGGCCATGATCGCCGAAATCAGCACGGCCCCGGCCGCCATATCCTTCGCTTTCCCGGCCAGTTCGTGACGGCCGGGAGAGACCAGGTCGGTGAGCTTCTCCACGGCGCTGTTCATCGCCTCGGCGGACATCACCGCGGCGAAACAGAGCAGCACCGCGCACCATTCAAGCGGGGAAAGCCCCAGCCAGTAACCCAGCGAAGAGACGGCCAGGGCCGCGGCGATATGGACGCGGAAATTAGGTTCCGAAAAAGCGTGCCCTATCCCCCGGAAAGCGTATTTGAAGCTGAGCAGCCTTTTCCTCATTTCTTCTTCTCCTTCCCCGCGGCCCCGGGCCGGGCCCTGTAACTTTCATAGTGGTGTATAACGAATCCGTCGAAGGACGGCGTTCTTGAAAAAGCGGCCCCGGCCTCCTCCAGTTCCCGCTCCATGTCCTCGTCGGACTCGTCGTAAAAAGTCACCTTCCCGATCTCGTTGGCGGTGACCTCCACGCCTATGCCCAGGCGCTTGCCGAGCTTCGCCGCGTAAGCCAGTTCGGAAGAGGCGTGCTCTATCATGCCGTCCTTCCCCCCCGCCCTGTCGCGGTAGTTCATAAGGACGGCGGTGTCGTAAATATCCAGGACATGCTCGCTGACCGGCTTCTTCGCGCCGTCCCATTCCAGCTGGACGCGGTCCAGCCAGAAAGGGATGGCGGGCCCGACGGGCAGGGCGGCGCCCGCCGCGTTCTTGGCGTCCATCAGCGCCCGGGACATGTCCAGGAAATTCAGCAGCAGCCCCTCCCTGTCGGTCTTCCAGGTCTCCAGCATGTGCGGCTCGATGTCTATATTGACCCCGGCGAAACGCTCGGCCGGCCTGGCCGCGGCGTTGTAGGCCAGGACCCTGTTCAGCATGGCGACGGCCTCGGTGTGACGCTCCGGCAGGACGTACTCGTGCGTGCGCAGATGCCAGGACCCCAGCAGGGCATAAGCGCGGATCCCGCGTTTGCCGAGCCTCCTGATGAGTGCCCGGTAAAGTTTCGGTTTTTTCTCGAGGTGGCTGCGGCCCTTGTAGGAGTCAGCGTAAATGTAAACGGTATCGACGCCTTTGGACCGCAGGAACTCCGCCGCCTCCAGGGCGGCGCGGCGGTCCTCCAGCATGGCGAAGGTCTCCGGTTCCCAGACCCAGACGGCGCGTCCGGCCGCCGCGGAGGGCCCGGCGTTAAGGAAGAAAAGGGCCGCGGCGAGCAGCGGACCGGCCGTTCCCGGTCTCATCTGAAACTTATTCTCGCCTGCAGACCGGCGGAATAAGAATTTCCGCGGCCGGTGGTAGTCTTGCGGCGGGCCTGCAGGCTTACGGCCCCCGAGGGCCCGGCGTACCAGTCGAATTCGGCCAGGTATATCCCGGCGTCGTAGTTCATCCCGCGGTCCGACAGGAATCCGTGCTCGTAGCCCGCCAGGGCGGACCAGTTACGGCCGCGGCAGCGTCGCCAGTAGGCGCCCAGCCAGTGCCCCTTCTCGTCGGCGGAATCGTAACCGGCGGCGGTGCGGCCGAAATCGAGGTAGGAGAACCTGTAGGAGCCGTAGAACTCGCCGTGCCGGGGCAGCCAGGCGGTCAGTTCGGCGTCCAGCCCGGCCAGGCTGTTGGCGTCGGAATAACCGGTGCCGGCCGCAGAGACGACGGCCCGGTATACCCCGGCCTCCTGCCTCCTGAGCGACAGGGCCAGCCTGTCGTAATTCACGTACCGGAGACGCCCCCCGGCCGAGCCGCTGTAGAACTCCTGCTGTCCGTGGTAATACCCGGGACTGAAATAATACGCGCCGAACTCGCGGTTGGCCCGCAGCGAATAAGCGGGGACCGTGGTTCCGTCCGAGGTATCCGTAACACCTCCCCTTGCCAGCCAGCCCCAGCCGCCCAACCCGCCCTCCGCCTCGGCGCGTACCGACCGGGCGCGCAGCAGGCTGAAATACGACGAGCCCCCGGACACCCGCAGGAACCTGGGACGGCTGTCCAGCCAGAGGCGCAGATCGGTCCCGCGGCTCCTGGTATGGCCGTAAAGACGGAAGCGGCCGACTTCGCGCGTGCCGACTCCCTCGCCCTCGACGTCCGACAGGAAGGAGCGGCCGTACTCCGCCTCCCAGCCGGTCCGACGGCCGTAGCGGCCGGCCAGGCCCGCCGAATAGGTCCGTTCGAGTATGTCGTAATAGGTGAAGCCCCTGCCGTGGTTGCGCTGAGCCTCCTCGCGTACCTCCGCCCCGCCTATTATATCCAGGCCGCCGCCGGCCTTGTGGCGGAAACGGGCCGCCGCCGAATGCCCTTCGTAAAGTATGCTCTGCGGGCTCGCCGTATCCAGTCCCTCTATGGAAAGGGTTCTGGAAGTGCGCGCCGAGGGAAAGATCCCCTCCCCCGAGCGCGCGGCCAGGGATTCGGCGCGGACCCGCGCGGAGCAGTCGCGCGGGTCCAGCGCGGCCAGTTCCCGGCAGGTGCGCAGGGCTCCCTCGTCGTCGCCCAGCGAGTTCTGCGTTCTCAGGAGAATCCTGAGTATATAAGGACTGCCGGGCGACTGGGAGCGCCACTGTTCCAGGTATACTTGCGCTTCCTCGTACTGCCCCAGCGCTATGCATGACAGCGAAAGTCCCTCCAGCGCCCCCCCGCTGGCGGGGTCCCGGAGGAGCAGCGAAAGAAAAGTTCTTTTGGCGCCGGCGTGATCGCCCAGCCGCCGCTGCTCCATGCCGCGGGCGTAAGTGCCGGGAGCCGCCGCCGTGGAAACGGCCGCGGCCGGCTCGGCGGGCCCGCCCCGGGCAGGCGACGCGGACAGCAGCAGCGGGAAGATCAGCGGCAGGACGCCCATCGTTCTATTCCAGGGGCCGCGCGCAGTCGGGGGAATCGTTGGCGGGGTCGTTGACTATATCCGAGACGCGGTAACCGCGCATGAGGGAGGAATCGTAGGCGCGCAGCAGGGGCAGCAGCGTCTCGCTGTCGCGCATGCGCGGGTTGAGCCAGAGCGCCTCGTGACGCGGCTCCAGTATAACGGGCATCCTGTGATGCACCGCGCGCACGAGAGCGGAGGCCGCCGCCGTTATTATCGCGAAAGTGCCGCGCTTCTCCTCGTAGACCCCGGCCATGCCGAAAAGCGCCCCGTCGCGCATCGAAAAGCGGTATGGGATCTTCTCGCCGGCCGAACCGCTCCATTCGTAGAAGCCGTCGGCCGGTATAATGCAGCGGGAACCGTAGAAGGCGGCGCGGAAAGCGGGCCTGGACGCGATGCCTTCCGCCCTGGCGTTTATGAACCCTTCCGGCTCGCGTTCCGGCTGCGGCTCGGGGCTGCCCTCCTCGCCCGAATACTTGCGTTCCAGGGGACTGCTGCCGGCCGGGAACAGGGGGGCGGAAGGGCCGGAGCGGAAGGGACCGCCGGACCAGGCCGGCACGAATCCCCATTTCATAAGCCGCAGGCCTGCGGGAGTGATGACGGGAGTGGAGGCGCCCGGCGCGATATTATAGCCGGGAGTATAATGAAAAGGGGGCTGCTTCAGACCGAAGCGCTTTATCAGGTCGGCCAGGTCCGCCGACTGCGAATAGCGTCCGCACATCCCACCATTATACTTTAGTACCGGGGCCGGAAAGTAGCGGGGGGTCTCGGTCGAACGGGATGGTGAAGCGGAATGCGGTGCCGCCGGCCGGAAGGTTCTCGGCCCAGATGCGGCCGCCGTGGGAGTCTATCACCATCCGGCAGAAGGTCAGGCCGAGCCCCATGCCGCCGCGCGCGGCGGCCGCCGTCGGACCCTGGAAGAACTTGTCGAAGACCTTCCCTATGTATTCCTCGGGGATGCCGGGGCCGGTGTCGCTGACGGAGAACAGCACCTCCTTCCCCCCGTCCATCGCCTCGGCCTGGACGCGCACCCGCCCCGAGGAGGGGCTGAACTTGAGCGCGTTGTTGATCAGGTTCTGCAGCACGCGCCCCACCATATCGCCGTCGGCCTTCACCGTCCGGTCGGGGGCGGCGGCGGCGGTGAGCTTTTTACGTTCCGCCTGCGCCCTGGGCAGCATCGTCTTTATCGCCCCCGTGACGATCTCCCGGACGGGCACGGGCTTTAGATCGAGCTGCATCGATCCCGCCTCCATCTTGCTGATGCGCAGGATGTCGTTTATCATCTGGCGCATCTCGTTGAGCACGTAGTAGATGTCCCTGAACCTCTCGTGCTGGACTTCGGTCATGGTCCCTTTAAGCTCGTCCTCCAGGAACTCGCAGCTGCAGAGCAGCGCGGTCATGGGGTTGTTGAGGTCGTGGACTATGGCGTGCGCGAGCAGGTCCTTGCTGCGCTCCAGCTGGGACCGGCGTTCTTCCAGCACGGCCAGCGTGGAATAGTCGCAGACTGCGGAGAGAAGGTTCCGGTCGGCGGCCGACCACTCCCTGGGCTCACGGGAGTTCTCCACGCATACTATGCCCGCCGGGCGGCCCTCCGCCATTATCAGCATGTCCAGCACGGAAAGTATGCCATTGGGGAT
Source organism: Elusimicrobiales bacterium (assembly GCA_032251015.1). Lineage (GTDB taxonomy): Bacteria > Elusimicrobiota > Elusimicrobia > Elusimicrobiales > UBA9959 > UBA2231. The sequence goes on along the minus strand of JAVVFK010000030.1, from coordinate 6,282 downwards.
GAAATACGCCCTGGAGAACTCGGAGGTGCGCGGGTCCCTCCTGGCGTCGGACGCCGCCACGACGCCTTCGCTTTCCATCACCTTGAAATAAAGCGGGGACTTGGACCTCTCCCAGCGCTCGCCGGAAAAATGCCGGCGGGTCGGCGTCTCGTAAATGTCCCGGCAGACCATGGCGGACCTGTCCTCGTTAAAAAGCCAGACGGACACCCGGTCGACGCTAAGCGCGTGGGCGCATATCTCGGTCGCCTCCCTGAAAGCCGCCTCCAGGCCTTGCCAGGCGGCTTTGCGGCTTTTCCCCAGCGTCATCAGGGTCAGGTTCTGGGCCTCCAGCACCTCGTTCTGCTGCTTGAGGGCCAGCTCGGCCTTCTTCAGGCGCGTTACGTCGTCCAGGCAGATGAGGACCTGCGGCTCGCCGTCCTCCAGTATAAGCGCCGTGGACGCCATAAAATGGACGTTCTCCCCCTCCACCCGCATGCCTATCTCGCGGCGGCTTATGGCCTTGCCCGAGCGGAAAGTCTCGTTTATAAGTTCCCGCACGGGGCAGCTGCCGCACTCCCTGCCCTGGCCGCAAATCCCTTCCAGCGCGGTCGAGCAGCCCAAAGCCTCCCCGGCCAGCATACCTATATCGCGCACCCTCCTGGGCGCGCCCGAAAGGCTTATCCTGGTTATATGCCTGCCCTTGTTGACGAGCAGCATCACCATGGGGGAATTGTTGAAGACGGCGTTAAGCTGGGCGGTGCTTCGCCTGAGATCCACCTCCAGTCTCTTCCTGGAGGTGATATCCCGGCCGAAGCAGGCCGCCCCGATCACTCTGCCCTCCAGGAGGACCGGGGTGAAGCTCAGTTCATAAGAACGGGCGGACGGCGCGTTCTGAAAACCGTCCTCCTCGCGGAACGGACGCCCGGAAAGAGTCTTCAGATACCTCTTCCTCCATTTCGCGGAGGCTCCCTCGTCCAATCCCGCCAGGGCCGGATCCCCCGGCCGGATCACGCGCCGGTACAGCCGGAAGAACAGTTTGCCGAAGGCTTCGTTGAAAGTGACCAGGCGAAGGTCCTTGTCCACGGACCAGACAAGGTCGGCGGTATTATTCACCAGGCATTCCATGTTCGCCCAGTTCTTCCTGACAGCGGCGTTCTCCGCCGCGATCTGGCGCGCGCGGTCCGCGACCTGGGCTTCCAGTTCCTTCTTCTTTTCCAGGAGGCTTTTTTCGGCGAGGACCCGCCCGGTGACGTCCCTCGCCACGCCGTCGGCGCATACTACTTTACCGTGGTGATCCCTGACGGGCACTTCCATAAACTCGAGCCACCTGGTCCCGCCCCGGGCGTGGAGCATCTCGATAAGATAAGGTCCCTTCTTTCTCTTTTTTATGCGCGGCGAAACGCGCCGGGTCAACTCTTTATTGCCGGGAGCGCCGGTGAGATAAGCGGGATAATTGGCCAGGAAATCGGCGGCGGCATAGCCAAGGACGCCGCGGACGGACGGGCTGACATAGCTGAAAGCGCCCTTCCCGTCCTGACGGAAAAAGAAGGAATCGGAACCGAAAGCCCGTACGAGCCTGGTCCTGAAACCGGCCGGTTCTTCCGGGATTATAGTTGAGGCTGCCGCGCCTTTTACAGGCATATCCCCCCTGACGCTCACGGGGCGAGGGCGACAAAAACGGCGCGGCCTTCCGGCCTGCCGTAATGAACTCGTTTTTGCGACTATCCCTACCCCTAAGGAATTATTACAAAATAAACCGGCTCTTGTGAAGCGTTTTCAGCGCTTGACCATTTCCCGCTCCAGGGGAGCCCTTATGCCGGGGTCGTCGAAGAAGTCCGCCGCCTCGCGGTAGGCGGCCTCGGCGGCCTTCCTGTCGCCGCTCCTGGAGAAGCACGAACCGGCCCGGAGGTATCCCAGCGCGAGCATGGCCTCCACGGGATCCGGCTTGCCGGCCAGGGAATAAAGGGACATGGACGCCCGCGCTTCCGACAGCGCCTCGGAGCAGGCCCCGCGCGAAGCCAGCGCGGATACCAGGCTGAAACGGGCCTCGAACACCGGCCCCTTCGGGGCTTTTAGCACCGAATCGCCGAAAATATCCTGGAGGTTTTCCACGGACCAAGGCTCGAATTCGGCGTCCGGGTGCTTCCTGAGAAAATCCCGCCAGGTGTCGGGGCTGGAAAGGCCGGGGTCGCGCAGGAGCGCCCTCACCAGGTAGGCGTCGTCGGCGAAAGGGTTGGACGGGTGGCTGATCAGCGTGGCGTCCAGCCTGTCCCGGGCGGTCTTGAGCTTCATGTCCGCGGACAGGGATTCCTTGAACCGGTCGGCCGAGTTGTCCGCCGCCAGCGCGGCCTTCACCTTGCGCAGGGAATTGCGGTACTGGCTGTCGGGGGTCCTGGAGCAGCCCGCGAGCGGCAGAAGTAAGGCGAGGAACAGAAGCAGCGGCCCGCTCACGCGCCCGCCTTCAGCCTGGCTATGCGTTCTTCCAGCGGGGGGTGCGTGGAAAAGAGCTTCATGAGCCCGCCCGGCCTGGACGAGATCTTGAAGGCCTTCACGGACTCCTTGCCGGTCATGTCCGCGTACTGCACCGTCCGGCGCAGGCCTTCCAGGGCGTTTATCATCTTCTCCCGGCCGCCCAGGCCGGCGCCGCCGGCGTCCGCGCGGTACTCGCGGTGGCGGGAGAAGGCGGCCAGCAGCAGCATGCCGAAGAAGCTCAGCGCTATCTGCAGGACTATTATGACCACGAACCTCATCATTCCGCCGCCGTCGCGGGAATCGCGGAAGATGAAGAAAGCTATGACGCGGGCCAGGAACATCACTATCGCGTTGATGACGCCCTGCAGCAGCGTCATCGTGACCATGTCGCCGTTGGCGACGTGGGCGATCTCGTGGCTGAGCACTCCCTCGAGCTGCTCCCGGTCCATGGCGTCCAGCAGCCCCGCCGATACGGCGACCAGGGCGCGGGAGCGCGTGGGCCCCGTGGCGAAAGCGTTGACCTCGGGACTGTCGTAAACGCCGACCTCGGGCATCTTCGGCAGGCCGGCCGCCTTGGCCAGGTTGTGCACCGAGGCCACGAGGCGGGAGAGTTCCGGGTCGGTCGTATTGGGGTCCACGACCTTAACGCCCATCATCCACTTGGCCATCACGCGGGAGAGCCCCAGCGAAATGAAGGCGCCGCCCATGCCCCAGATCAGGCAGAAGACCATCAGCGAGACATAGTCGATATTGTTGGCCTGCAGGTAGGGCTGGATACCGAACAACTTCATCGTTATCGACAGCGTCGTGATTATAAGGACGTTAAGGAAGACGAAAAGGGTTATACGTTTGGCTATTCTCATATCGTTTGCCTCCGGGGGCGGCCTCCCGCCTTTTCAACAGGGGATATTTTACAAAATACGCGCTCCCCCGGCGACCGCACGGACCGTGAAAAGGGCCCCCGTAAAGTTTTCAGGACCGCGCGGGCGGCCGCAGCCTCGTATTAAAAAAATGACGGTTTTGCCGATATTTTTTAGCCCTTGACAAGTCAAGCGGCGGGTGTTAGACTATAGTCGCGGAGAAAGTGAAGTGCGGCGTTTTGCGGTGTCCCGGCCGGCCCCTGCGGGCCGTCCACCGGGAGGGTGAACAGCAGCGAGTGCGGTGCGGTGACAGCGGTAGTTGCGGTGCGGTAGCGGTAGCGGTTGCAGTTGCGGTAGCGGTGCAGTTGCGGTTGCAGCGCAGTGCTTCGGTCCGGCCCTAAACAGGACCCAGCTGGTGTACGGCCCCCGCCCCATGGCGGGGGCCCCTTTTTTTATACCGGGGCCTAAATATCTTTCTTGCCGCCGGCCCGGTAGATGGAACCGCGGCCGAACTTGCGGCGTATCTCCTCCACCGCGAGATGCGACTTTTCCCTGCGCTCGTCCCCTTCGCCGCCGAAAAGGTCCTCTCTCGCTTCCGCCGGCATAAGGCCGGACATCCTAACCCCCAGCAGCCGCACCTTCCTGCGTCCGCGGCCGAAGGCGCCGTACAAGGCGGAGATCTCCTTCCACATCACGTCCGCGTAATTGGTGGCCAGCGGAATGGTCCTGGCCCGGGTATAGGTGACGAAACCCTCCAGCCTTATCTTCAGACCCACGGTCCGCCCTTTAAGACCCGCCTCCCTCAGCCGCGACGACACCTTGTCGCAGAGCGCCACCAGCGACTCCTTTATCTCCCTCTCGTCGCCGGTATCGCTGTCAAAAGTGATCTCGTTGGAGACGGACCGGGCCTCCCCTTCGGCGGAGACCGGCCGCGGGTCCAGGCCCATGGCCAGCTCTTTAAAGGACGGCCCGGCCGAACCCAGGTATTCCAGCCGCTCCACCGGGCAGGCGGCCAGCTCCCCTATGGTGTTCAGCCCGATGACGCGCAGCGACGCGGCCGTTTTCGGACCGAGCCCCCATAGCTTCGAGATATCCAGAGGCGCAAGGAAAGCGGCTTCCCCGCCGGACGGCACGGTCACGAAACCGTCCGGCTTGCGCAGGTCGGAGGCGATCTTGGCGCACATCTTGGTGGGGGCCAGGCCGACGGAACAGGTCAGGCCCGTGAGTTCGCTCACGCGGGCCTTGAGACGGAGGCAGGCCTCCCGCGGCCCCCCGAAAAGATGGGCGCTGAGCGTGATATCCAGGAAGGCCTCGTCCACGCTGACCATCTCCACGTCGGGTGTGAACTCGCGGAAGACCTTTTCGATGATGGAGGAAGCCCGGCTGTATTTGCTGAAATCGGGCTGAAGATAAACGCCGCCGGGACAGCGCCGCCAGGCCTCGGAGATGGGCATGGCCGAACGCACGCCGAACTTCCTGGCCTCGTAGGAGCAGGTGGAGACCACCCCCCTGCCGCGGCCTTCTTTGGGATCGGCCCCGATTATGACGGGCCTGCCGCGCAGGGACGGGTCGTCGCGCTGCTCCACCGCCGCGAAGAAAGCGTCCATATCCACGTGGACTATATGACGGTCCGCCATAGGCCGGCTATTTCACCTTTATTATCATGCCGTCCGAATGCGCGCCGAACTCCGGCGCGTACATGGACTGTATCGTCGCCGCACCCAGACGGTAGACACCGGGCAGCGACGGGCGCAGGCGGTAGCCGAACTCGTACTCGCCGCGCGGCACCCATTCCATGAAGAAGTTGGTCAGCGAGTCCCGCTGTTCCTCGTAGCGCGGCAGCCGGTCCCACTTCCAGCCGCTCAGCAGCGATTCCGCCTCGAAGCCGGCCGGCTTGGGATCCTTGAGATGGACATACTCGAAGGCGGAGCGGGTCTTAACGGAGAGTTTCACCTCTATCTCGGAGCCCGCCGGCACCGTATCGCCGCTCTTCAGCGGCTTGAGGGCGTAGCCGTCCCCCCTCTTCACGCGGACGAAGTATTTCCGCGTCACGTTCATCATGCCGGAGGGCGAGGCCTCGGCCGGCCCGCCGCTGGTATATATCGCCGAGAGCGAAGCGAAGGCCAGGCCGGGACCTTTCTTGCTTATCGAGGCCCTGGCGTGCTCCTCCGTGGCGTCGCCGCCGTACACCGACCAGCGCAGCGGCTTCTCCAGCCAGTCCGCCGGACCGACGGCGGCTTTTTCCTCAAGGCCGGCCCATTCCACCGAGAAGGTCTCGCCCTTTTCCAGCGCGCCGCGCGCCTTCATGAAATCCAGCAGCGAGTAGATGGCCGCGGCCGAGGCGCGCGTGGATTTCCACTCCGTCGCCCGCCTGTTGAACAGCAGCCACTGCGCCATCTTCGCGGCGCGGGGGTCCCCCGGCCTGAAAGCGGTCAGGGTACGCATAAGGAAGGCGTGCTTCTCGACCGTGTCGTTATACCAGAGCCAGGAAATCTTCTCCGGCGCCCAGTAAAGGCCGGACACCTCGTCCTCGCGCGAACCGTCCATGGCCCGCTTGAGATAAAGATCGGCTTTCTCCTTCTCCCCCAGGCGCAGATAGACATAGGCCGCGTAGGCCTTGCCCATCGGCGTCATGGCGCGGTAATGCCTGTCGGCGTAATCGGCCCATACTTTGGCGTATTTGAGGGCCGCGCGGGTTGACGGCCATTTCTTATCGAGAGAGGAAACGACATAGGCGGCGTAGAGCAGCAGCGAAGTCTCCCCGGGTTCCGGCTTCATATGCCCCGGCGCTTCCGAGAGCACGTACTTCAGCGCCTTCCGGGCCATGGCGGCGGGCGCGTCCACGCCGTAGCGTTCTCCCTCCGCGAACCCTTCCAGGACGTAGAGCGTCATGTGCAGGTTGGAGCGTCCGCCCGGGAACCACGGGAAGGAACCGTCGGAGAGCTGGTAGGACGCGAGTTTCTCCAGCGCC
>JAVVFK010000309.1:0-2207 GCA_032251015.1 Elusimicrobiales bacterium | reverse complement strand
CGATAATTTAAACGCGGCCGCGGCCAGCGCCGACCGCTCTTACGACGGCGCGGGCAGCAGGTCCGCGGCCAGCCTCTATGTCAAAAGCGGCGCCACCATCTGGACCAAGCCCGACGCTCCCGCGCCCAAGGAAAAGACCGCGGGCGAAAAGATCAAAGAAACGCTGGGCAAGAACAAGACATACATAACCGCCGGTGCCTTCGGCGGCTTCATGGGCTTCCTTCTTTTCGGTCCCGCGGGAATAATCGGCGGCGCGCTGGTCTGCATAGCGGCCAAGATGTACACCAATCTGATCTGATTTCAAGCCGGCCGGCGCCGGCTCATTCTTCGAAAGAGTCCACCGTGTAGACGTACAGCGCGGTGGACTTTTCTTTCCAGGCGCCGGGCGAGAGCCCCGCCTTCTCCGAACAGAGCGAATCGAGGAAATCCTTCTTCGTTTTGAAATGCTCCCAGACCTGCGGCAGGTATGTCCCGCTCAGCCGGCCCCGTTTGATATAGACCCCGTGAACGCCCGGCTCGATAGCGTCGGCCGAATCCACTTTCCTTAAAGGCGACAGCGCCGAGATCTCTATCGTCACCTTATCGATCTCCCCGGCGGAAAGCGCGGGAAAACGCGGGTCCTCGAAAGCGGCGGCCACCGCGTAATAAGCGACGGAATCGGCCAGCGAACCGCGGGGCTCCATGGTGCCTATGCAGCCGCGAAGGGCGCCGCCCATGGTGAGCGTAACGAAGACGGCCGACGGGAGATTATAGCCGTGGCGGGGGAAAAGTTCCGGGACTTCCGCTTTCACGCCGCGCAACCGCGCAGCCATCGCCTCACGGGCCAGGTTAAGCAGGCCCTTGCGCGCGCCGATGTCGAGGCCTATCATGCCGGCCGGCGGGTTCACCGAACGCAGGAACAGCCCCGAGCCGTAGCCGACCACGCCCGAATCGTCGCCCGAGACCATCCCCGAGTGGACATACTCGGCCAGACTGAAATCGTTGGCGCCCATCTCCAGGCAGGCCGCGGCGCCGGCTATCATCGCCGCGCGGCCGCAGGCGGCCGTATCCATCTCGGCGCCGGCCTTCGATTCCAGCAGCCGGAGCGAAGTGTCGAAATAGGATAGATCGCCGTTGCGCGCGGCCATGACGTAGGATTCCAGCGCCGCCCGGTCCGATATCACGGCGATCTCGGCCGGCGGATAATGCGAAAGGTCCGACGAGACGCAGACCAGCGCCTTGCGCCGCGCGGCGGCCCGCCCGATGGTCCGGCCGGCCGCCAGCAGGCCGTCCAGTCCGTCGGAGTTGAACAGCAGCGGCACTATCTTCCCGGGCGGATGCGGCAGGCGCTGCAGGAAAGGCAGCTGCACCTCTATGGCGTGCTCCCGCTCATGCGCGCGCGCCGAGGCGAAGAAATGCTTTTTATCGGCCAGCAGTTCGGCCGCGGCCTCCTCGTCCACCGCTATCTCGCCCAGCGGCGTGCTGAAAACGCCCGAGGGCAGCGTAGCGCCGCCTTCGAGCGGCATGGTGTGTCCGGTGCCGAGTATATAGACCGTATCGAAAGAAGTTTTGTCCAGCAGCGCGTAGGCCGCGGCCGCCGTCGGCCCCGAATAGGCGTAGCCCGCGTGGGGGGCCAGCAGGCCCTTTATCTCCCCGGCGGGCGCGGCGGAAGCCTTGTCCCTGAGGAAAGCGTCCACCGTGTCCCGGAGGACGTCGGGGTGCGCGTCGTAGAAGCGTCCCGCCACCGCGGGCTTGCGTATCTGCATATGCCGAAATTATATCCTATTGCTAAGGGGGCTATAAAATCTTAAAATAGTCATTACCACGGCGTTTTGCCACGGAACGCCGGAGTTTCCCAGCACAATACGGTTTGACGGTGGTTGTAGCTCAGCGGTTAGAGCGCTCGGCTGTGGCCCGAGAGGTCGGGGGTTCAAATCCCCTCAGCCACCCCAAATTTTGCAAAAAATCCCGGTTAATACATACCTATGCGGTTGAATCGAAAAGCAGCCAAACTCTCCAGGAATAGCCGAGCGAAAGACGCTTTCGTCGACGCCTCTCCCGCGCGGCGCATTTCCATGATCTGGGAGTTGACCGCTGAAGTGTGGAGCATGAACGGGACCAGGGATGCTGAACAAAGACTACAAAGAAATATTGGGTCTTCAGGGTTTGCTGTGGGTAAAATATGGCGGTTTTCATAGGGGAAATGGTGTTAAAAAACCTGTCTTGTT
>JAVVFK010000308.1:0-2215 GCA_032251015.1 Elusimicrobiales bacterium | reverse complement strand
CTTGGGGTGCCGCGCTGGCAACTCGTTGATATACCATCAGTATTATCAACATCGTTGCCGCCTTGCATCCGCACCGTTCTCGAACGCTCACGGATTCAGGTTTAATTAAAAAGGTCGTCCAGCTCCGCATCCCCGGCGGGCTGGGCCGCCGCCGCCGCCGCGGGGGTCTCTGCGGCGATCATCTTGCTGACCGCCTCGCGCAGCCTGCTTTCCGAGTCGAGCATGAACTGGGCCGAGGTAACCACCATTTCCCCCTCGTGCAATCCGTCGAGAATCTGGACCAGGCCGTCGTCGGTCTCCAGACCGAGACTCACCCGGCGCGGGTCGAAACGGCCTTCGCCCAGGGCGACAAATACCGTCTCCTGCCGCCCCGAGCGCAGAACCGCCTCGGCGGGCACGGTCAGGGCCTGGTCAGCCCCCTCGCCGGCGATGTTTACCGTGACGTACATATCCGGCTTCAGGGCCGCATCCCGATTGGCCACCTCGATCCGCGCCTTCACCGTGCGGGTTTTCGCCTCCATGTAGGGATAGATAGCGGCGATTTTGCCGCTCAGCGGCGCACGGGGATAGGGGAAGTCGATGGTCACCTGCTGCCCCTCCTTGACCCAGGGCAGCTCGTACTCGTAGATATCGGCATAGATCCAGACCCGCGAGAGGTCGGACAACTCCAGCAGTTCCTGGCCCGCCTTGACGAAGGCCCCTTCCTTGACCGCCTTTCTGGTGACGATGCCGGCCTGGGACGCATAGAGGGTCAGGGTCTTGCTGATCGTGCCGCTCTCTTCCAGGGCCGCGATCTGGGCCGGGGTGATGTCCCAGTAGCGCAGGCGCTGCCGGGAGGCGCTCAGCAGACCGCGGGCTCCGGCCGCGATCTCCGGGAAGGGGCTGGCGGCCAGGGTCTTGCTTTGCCGGACCGCCAGGAGAAACTCCTCCTGGGCCGAAACCAGCTCGGGGCTGTAGATTTCGAGCAGGGGCTGGCCCGAGGCGACCGACTCCCCGCTCCGGCTGACGTGCAGGGTCTCGATCCAGCCGTCGATCTTGGCATTGACCGTGTACTGTGCCGATTCCGGATAAGCGACCAGCCCCACGGTCCGCACGGTGCGATGCAGGTCGCGCCGGGTGACGGGTGCGGTGCGGACCCCCATGTTCTGCCGGGTGACCGGGTCGATGGTAATGATGTTGCCTTCGCCATCCTCTTCGCGGCGTCCTTCCTGGTCGCGGACCGGCACCAGATCCATGAAGCAGATAGGGCATTTGCCGGGGGCGTCCCTGATGATGAAGGGGTGCATGCTGCAGGTATAGAGCTGCTTGGTCTCGGCCGCCTCGGCCGCCTCGACCAGGCCGTGTTCGTGGTCTTCGTGGCCGAGAAAGGCCCGGAAATTGGGACCCGCCGGAAGCAGCAAAAAAAACGACAGGGTCAGGACCAGATCGAAAAAAGGGCGACGGCGCAGGTATTTGTTCATTATTCAGGTGTCCTGTCAGAGTTGGTTTCCGGCGGCGCATCCGGGCGCTCGCCCTCTTCCGGCCATTCGGCCAGGGTCAGGGCCGCTTCGGCTTCGAGACGGGCGACATTGCGTTCATGGTCGACCAGGATCCGGTAGTACTCATTTTCGTAACGGTAGAGGGCCAGAAGATTATCGAGCAGCATGGCGAAGGGCTGCCGCCCGACCCGGTAGCCGCCGGCCGCCGCCTCGAAGGACTGGGTGGCCTGGGGGATGATGCCGCTGGGCCTGCTGCTGTCGGGGGCCGCCGTCAACCTTGCCGCCACGCTGGCCCCGCGCGAGGTGGCGCTGGGGGTACCGTTCTGGCTTGCCGCCGCCGGCACTGCCGTGCTGGCCGCCGCGGCGTGGCGGGGGATCGGGCGCGGGTTGCCCCTGCGGTAAGTTGCGCGTTGTCGGGCTGGCCTTGCTTCCGCTAAGGATGCAGGATTGGCGCAGAGGATCGACCATGGCCCCGAAGACGAAGTACACCCGCGAAGAGGCCCTGGCCTTTCACCTTCACCCCACACCCGGCAAGTTCGAGGTGCACGCCACCGTGCCAATGAGCACGCAGCGCGACCTTTCGCTCGCCTATTCCCCCGGCGTCGCCGTGCCGTGCGAGGAGATCGCGGCCAATCCGGAACTGGCCTATGACTATACCAACAAGGGAAACCTTGTCGCTGTCATCTCCAACGGTACCGCCGTTCTTGGCCTTGGAAATCTCGGTGCGCTCGGCTCCA
>JAVVFK010000307.1:0-2273 GCA_032251015.1 Elusimicrobiales bacterium | reverse complement strand
CCACCGGCGCCGTGGCGGTAGCGACATACTGATTCGCGCCCAGCGGGTCCCTGTAAACGTCCACGTATAGGGGCTGGGTGGCGCTGACGGACTTGCCATAAAAGCCGATGCGAGGGGTCCAGAAACTGCTCTCAGGTTTGTAAAACTGGCCGACCCAGGTAGCGCCGCCCACATTACCGATGTTATTGAGCACCGAATAAGACACGCCGCCGTAAGGTTCGTCGGCGTAAAGCGCGACGAAGATGAGCTGCCGCTGCGTGGCCGTCTGGAAACTGGGAGAATCGGACTCGCTGTAGAGTACCAGGTAGTTGGGGTCCACGTCCGAATCCGGATCTGACTGCACCACGTCCCGGGCCTGCGAAGTTATCTGCTGATACAGCGGGGTATTAGCGTCATTTTTTTGCCCGCTAGAGTCGCGCATTATCAGCCAGTAAGGGGTATCGGCCGCCGCGGTCCACGTAAGGCCTACCGAATTAAACCCCGCGGCGGAAACGGACACGGTAGCGGTGGACGCTATTACGGTCCCGGCCTGCGGATTGTCCGGGCTGGCCGGATCGACCGCCGCCACCCATATTTGATAAATTGTCGTCTGAGCCTTGGCGAAACGGATCTGCAGGGAAGTAATGGTTCCGGCGCGGGCCGGAGTGAACCTTATCGCATGCCAGTCGTTGGTCGCAGTCGGGCTTCCGTTGAACCCGGTATGGGTCATCGCGACGGATACCGTGTGCAGGTTGCCGCGGGAATAATCCGCCCCGGCCAGGCCGGGCAGCGCGGCGGACAGCGCCAGCAGGGCGGCTGAAAGCAGGAAGAAGGCCGCCGAGCGGCGCCCATTCCGGCCGGAAAAGCGGGCCGGGGCGGGGAGAACCCCGCCCTTCCGCCTTTTCAACTCGCCGTTAATGGGCCGCATAGTCTGGCTTCACCGCTTGCCGGCGGCCCCCCTTCTTTTCGCCGGCAAATACATCTCCAGGCGCTTATTTACGCGGGCGTCCCCGCTCTTTCCCCTTATCTTTTCAAGCTCCCTCTCCCCGCCTTCCGCGCGGCTAAGTGAATCGATGATAGCCAGGCGCACATCAGGATCCTGTTCGGAGTCGAACCCGGAGGCCAGGGCCGCGGCTTCGCCGCTCCTGGAAAGAGCCATAACCGCCGCTATCCTGACGTCCTTGTCCGGATCTATAGCGGCAGTGCTCAGCAGCCTGGCCGCGGTCCCGGGATCACCGAAGAAACCGAGAGCGTTCACTACCTGTATCCGCACGCCTTTATGGCTCTCCGATTCGAACGCCGCCGTCAGCCCGTCGAGGGCTTCGACGCCGCCTATCTTGCGCAGGGCATGCACGGCGCTGATGCGCGCGCCAGGCTCCGCGTCATTGAGAACCGCGCGGCGCAGCACGGGCACGGCGGACGCGTCGCGCAGGTCGCCCAGCTCGCCGTAAAGCTTTTCCCTGGCGGGGAGGGCTTTTTCCGAGCCGGCGGCGCGGATCTTTTCCGCGACGATGTTCTTTTTTTCTGTTTCGGACAGGAGTGAAGCGGGTACGCCCTGAGAAAAGACAGGAACGGCAATAGAAAGAGCGGCCGCGGTGGCCGCGAGCGAGACGAGGGCGGTCGAAATTTTTCTCATGCTAAATACATACCCGCCTTGCCCCGCGCCCCTGAAAAAGCGGGCGGCGCGGCAAAGCGTGAATATTATGATAATAATATAATATTTCGCTTTTGTTTCGATACGGGAACCACATTCTTTCCCGCGGAGGCCTTTTGAGTGTTCCATATAGTCACCCGCCAATAAAAAAACCGCTCACCGGCTCCGGGACCCGAAGACAGCGAACGGCCTGAAATCAGCGGCAAAAGGCCAACGGCCTTTCTCGCTATGCGGTCTTCGGCAGCCAGGCAGTCCGACTTCGCGGACCCTAAGCTTTGCGCCCCCGCCTTAGGACGGGTTTGCTATTGTCGTGACAAAACGCGCGGCCCATGGGGCCGAGCGATATATTATACAGGATTTTTCGTTTTTGTCAAGGGGGCCGGGGCTTGACAGGTCAACTCGCGGAGGAGGGGTGCCGTCCCTTTACCGCGGCCTTCCAGGCGGCGTCCCGGAAAAAGAGCGACTCGGCCGGGGCCCGCCAAAGTTCCTCGAACCCTCCGAAGGCCGGGACTTCCCGGTCGGGAACCACACCCTTGCCCTCCAGTTCCGCGCCCGAAGGGGCGAAGTACCGGGCCACGGAAAGCCTGAGGAAAGCGTCCTTTCCCAACTCGAAGGTCCGGGAGATCGAAACGGAACCGGC
>JAVVFK010000306.1:0-2276 GCA_032251015.1 Elusimicrobiales bacterium | reverse complement strand
GGCAACGGCCGCAGGTGGCCGCCACGGAGCCCTGCAGAGTGCCCAGCACGAACACGGCGTTGCCGCCGGGGACCACCTGCAACCGGGCTGCAACCGGCCGGCCGTCGAGATCCCCCGCCAAGCCGTTCTCGCGCAGCAGCGCCGCGGCCGCAGGGGCCATCATCTGCACTTCAAAAACGCTTCCTTCGGGAGGCAGCCGATCGATATGGGCGATGCAACGCGACACGCGAGAGCCTCCAGGGGTAGTTCGTGAGAGCACGCCATTATTAGGAGGGGCCGGCGTTCAGTCAAGGGAATTTTCCCGGAAGACGGCAATGCACGTTGGCGGCAATGCTTGTGCCAGGCAGGTCGAGTCGATAGAATACAAGGCCGCTTTGAGCAACTATTCCGGCAATTTCTGCCACGGCCGTGCGGAGTGCTGATGCGCGTCTTTCCCGTTATCCTTGTGTTCTTGCTTGCCGCCGTGGTCAGCGGCGGTGCGCAACCGCTTCCAGAAGCGGTGCGGCACAAGGAAGCCGGCAACACCTATCTCAAACAGCGGCAGTACTCAGCGGCCCGGGATCAGTATCTGGCGGCCCTGCGTCTGGACCCCGGGTACGCGGACGTCCATTACAACCTGGGGGTGGTCTATTTCTTTCGCCTGGAGGACTACCCGCGGGCGCTCTACCACTTTGTTCGCTACGTGGAGGAGCATCCTGACGCCTCGGACGCCGGGCAGGTGCGCGACCTCATCGCGCAGGCGCTGGAGAAGATCGAGGCCGGCGAGCGCGAGACCTATGCCGAAGCCCTGCGGCGTGGAACCGCTCAAGCCCTGGAGGCGTTCCGCCGCACGTACCCGCAGAGCCCCTACGCCGCAGACGCAGCGCAGAAGCTAGCCCAGTTGGCTGCCTTTGACAAGGAAGTGAGCCGCCGGAATCAGGCAGCCCGCGCGGCGTTTGAACAAGCTGTTGTGCAAGCCACGCCCGAGGCCATGAACCGGTTCTTGGCGGACTACCCCTCCGCAGCCCAGACCTCCGAAGCCACCCGCCTGCGCGATCTGTGGGCGGCCCAGCGGGCGGCCGATGAGGCAGCGTTTTTGGCCGCGACAAGCCAGGGCACGCCCGCCGCCCTGGCCGTATTCTTGGAGGAGCGGCCCCAGAGCGCCTACGCCCCGGAGGCCCAGAAACGCCTGCAACAGTTGCGCGCCGCCGCGGAGGCCTACCGCATCGCCGCGGCGGCCCGCTCCGTGCCGGCACTGGAGCAGTTTCTAGTCAGTTACGGCTCATCCGCCCAGGCGGCTGAGGCCCAGGCTCTATTGGCGGAGGTGCGGGCCGAGCAGGGTGCGACCGCCGCACAGGCGGTTGCCGACCAAGCCTGGCAGCAGGCGGTCCGCACGAACACGGTCGCCGCCTACCAGGCGTGGCTCGCCGAAAACCCAACCCACGCGCGGGCCGCAGACGCCCGGGAGCGCATCGCCGCCCTCGAACAGCAGGCAGAGGCTGACCGCCTGTGGCAGGCCGTAACCGACGAGAACCGCGCCGCTGCCTATCGGGATTTTGCCGTCGCCTATCCCGAGCACGCCCAGGCCGGCGAAGCCCAGCAGCGGGCCCTTGCTCTGGAGGCCCTCGCCGCCGCCGAGCTGGCGTGGGACCGCGCCAGCCGGGAGAACACCGCGGCCGCCTATCGGCAGTTCTTGGCCGAGTACCCAGACCACGCCAATGCAGACGCCGCCCGCCTTGCCCTGGACCGCGTCGAGGCCGAAGCGGCCGAGGCCGCGGACCGTGCCGCACGCCAGGCAGCCGACCAGGCCTGGAAAGAGGCCGACCGCGTGGGCACGATCGCTGCCTACGAGGCGTTTTTAGCCGCCCACCCCGAGCACTCCAGGGCCGCCCGAGCACAGCGCGCGATCGAAAAATTGCAGGGGGAGGCGGCGGCAGCGCAGGGCGACGCGGCGTGGCAAGCCGCCGAGCTAGCCGGCACCGCCGCGGCCTACCGGGACTTTCTCGCGGCCTACCCCGGCCACCGGCAGGCCGGCAAGGCGCAGCGCAACATCGACAAACTGGAGCAGCAGGCAGCCGACGCTGCAGCGGCCGCCCTTCGGCAAGCCGCCGACCAGGCGTGGCAAGCTGCCGAGACCGCCGATACCGTGGTCGCGTACCAGAGCTTTCTGGCCGCGCACCCCAACCACGGCAAGGCGGGCCAGGCGCGCCTACGCCTAGTATTGCGTTTCAATAAAAGGTTGTCGAATGGGTCGCCGCGTGGTTCAATGGAAGGGTCTCGTTCACCGCGAACAGGAG
>JAVVFK010000305.1:0-2280 GCA_032251015.1 Elusimicrobiales bacterium | reverse complement strand
GCCTCCAATTTCGCCCGCCGCTTTCCCGGCGGCCACGGGTTCTCGCCGGACCTGGCGGAGGCCGAGTTCCTGGGATGGATAGAGGAACTGGCCTCGATTCCGGCCTTCTCCTCGTCGGGCTTCAGGGTCTATTTCGACGGGCCTTTCCGCGAACTACGGGGACACCATTCCGCATGGTGTCCCCAGGACCCGGTCAGCGTCACGTTCAACGAGGGGCGGACCGCCGACGAGTCGCTGCTGGAGACCGGCGAATTTCTGCTCTCCTGCGGCGTCAGGGCCGTGCTGGTCACCTCGGACAGGGGGCTGCAGTCGGCGGCCGGGGTCCGCGGGGTGGCCTGGCTGAGCTGCGAGGATTTCTATAGGTTATGCCGCGCCGAACTGCGCCGGGAAAGCCGGTGAAAATGATAGAATCTGTTCTGCCAATCGGGTATATAAGCCCGCGCGAATATCTTCGGAGTGAGCCCGGGTGCTGTAACTGGTAGCCAGAGCTGACTTAAAATCAGCTGGAGTATCCTCCGTGCGGGTTCGAGTCCCGCCCCGGGCATCGATTTCAGCGAGCGACTTTTAAGGAGACGAACATCATGAATTTAGCCCCCGCCGGTTTCAAGATACTGACCGTGACCATAGCGATAACGGGCGTAGGCGGCCTGGTCGCCTACTGGTGCAGGTGGTGCGGCGTGCCCCTGCTGGTCCTTGGCCTGCTGCTGACCGCCTTCTCGGCGTACTTCTTCCGGGACCCCGAGCGGAACAGGCCCTTCGGTCCCGACGATATAATCTGCCCCGCCGACGGCACCGTGCTCAGCGTGGGGCATGAGGACGACCCCGAGGTGCTGGTAGTGCGTATTTTCCTCTCGGTCTTCAACGTGCACGTGCAGCGTTCCCCTCTGGCCGGCACGGTGGAGAAGATAAAGTACGAGAAGGGAGCCTTCGCGGTGGCCTATAAACCGGAGGCGAAGGTGAACGAGCGCAACCTCATAAGGATAAAAGGCGCGGACGGCCGCTGGGCCGGCGTGGAGCAGATCACCGGCGCCATCGCCAGGCGCATCGCCTGCTACGTTAAAGAAGGCCAGGCGCTCGAAGGCGGCGAACGCGTGGGCATGATCTATTTCGGCTCGCAGGTGGCGGTCTACCTGCCTAAGAGCGCCGTCATAACCGTAAAACCCGGCGACAAGGTCGCCGGCGCGGAAACTTCGATAGGGATGTGGAAATGACCGAAGGAAAGAAACGCATAGACGTAGCCAAACTGAAAAAGACCGGCGCGGTGGTGCTGCCGTCGCTGTTCACGATAGCCAACATGGCTTTCGGCTTCTTTTCGATACTGGCGGCCTCGGAGAGGAACTTCGTATTGGCCGGCTGGTTCATAATCGCGTCCATCGTTATGGACGCGCTCGACGGGCGCATAGCCAGGCTCGTTCACGGGGAGAGTTCGTTCGGGGTGGAGATAGACTCGCTCTCCGACTGGATCTCGTTCGGCATAGCGCCCGCCTACCTGATGTACAATTTCGTGCTCAAGGATTACGGCTACTGGGCCTACCCCGTGGCTTTCCTCTACGTGCTCTGCGGCGCTTTGCGCCTTGCGCGCTACAACGTAAAGTCCCACTTCGGCGGCGACGACGACGGCCACAACTTCCAGGGCCTGCCCATACCCGGCGCGGCCGGCATACTGGGTTCTATCGTGCTGGCCTACAGCATGCTCGAGACCCAGAGCGGCTTCCGCAGCATCAGCGCGGTGATGAAGCAGATGCCGCACGTCTATGCGGCCATCCCGTTCATCATGATCGGCCTCTCGCTGCTGATGGTCTCCGCGGTCCCCTACGCCGCCTTCAAGAAGGACGGCGCGGTGCGCCCCGGTTCCATCAAGGGAATGCTGCTCATCCTTGCGATACTTTTCCTCATAATAAGGTATCCCCAGGACGGCCTTTTTATTTTCTTCTCCGTCTACGCCCTCTCGGGTATTCTTATAGGCCTGGTGAAAGCCTTGATGCCCGTCCGCCGGCAGCGTTAGCGACCCCGCCGCGCGCCGACGGGGGAGGCGTCATTTTCATGGAAAAGCCTTTCTCCAGGTTGCAGCATCAGAGCGGACTGGCCGCGCGCCTGCGCGAGCTGGGCGGCGATGCCCATCCCGGTTTCCTTAACCAGAAAGAATTCTTCATAAACGCACTGCGCGCGGCGGAGGAGCCGCTCGCAGCGCTGCAGCAGGAGGCCTACCGCGAAGCCTGCGACCGGTTCCTGGAAAAGCTGGGCAAAGGACGCGCCACTCCCGAGTTCGTGACCGAATTC
>JAVVFK010000304.1:0-2281 GCA_032251015.1 Elusimicrobiales bacterium | reverse complement strand
GGATCAAGAATTAATATCCAAAAAAACTCCCGCCTACATTGCAACCTATATTTTACATGAACTGTCACATGTGGCCGATAATAGGAAGCGGGGAGAATGGGATACCCAAACCACCTATTTGGGCACAGAATATAAAGCTGTTGCTATTCAGATGATGATACATGATGAGCTTTTGAGAGCAGGAAAGCTAAAAGATATCCGGCGCCGGGCATCCCAAAGACAAACTCAGCCTTCTGTTCCGGGGTTCCCGTAGCGAGAAGGCAGTTAAAACCCTTCTCGAAATCCTCTCCCACTTTATTCTTTCCGATATATTCTATGGCGGTCTTTATGGCCGTATCCATCGCCCTGACCTCTTCCGCGGTGAACTCCGGGACCTGCCTGACGGGCATCTCCGCTACCGGCACGGCCTGGATCTCCCCGGTTTCCGGCAGCTCCATGGCGGCGGCCGCTTCCATCAGGCTGAAGGCCTTCGAGGGCCTGCCGTCGAAATCAACCTTGATCTCCTCGCCAAGGGCGGGGCCCGCGGCGGCGGACATAAGAACTATCATCATCGCTACTTTGGATATTTTATTCATACTTCCTCCATTTCGACCTGTCTTTCAAATTTTGCCGTCACCTGAAATAGAGCAATTCATATGCCGATAAAAAGCCGTAAAAACCCGGTTTTACCTCAAATATAAGGGGTTTATAGGGTATTTATATTCTCGTTTGAGAATAACTATGAGAAAAGCGGAAAACTGCGGGGGGTCAGAAGCGGTAGCCGAGGGTGGCCTGCTGGCGGGCGTTCATGGCCTTGCCGGTGTCGAAGGCGAAGTCCAGCGACCAGCGGCCGTCGCTCAGGCCGAAGCCGAAGACGAAGCCTTCGGCGGGCCGGTCGAAGAGGTAGCCGGCGCGCAGAGCGGGTAAGGACGAGGGTTTTTTTTCACTTTCCGGTTATCTTCTTTATGCGGTCCAGGCCGGCGGCGGCGTCTGGATTTTCGGGATCGAGTTCGAGCGCCTCGTCCCATTTCTCCCGGGCCCCGGCGTAATCGGCGGCCTGGAAGTGGCGGAGGCCTTCGGTGTAAATTTCGTGCGCCCGTCCTTTATTGTCGTCCGGGGCGGCCGGGCGTACCGGGCTTCCCATGACCACTTTCTGACCGGCCGGCAGAGGCGCGGGCTCGCTGTCGGGTTTCAGCGCGAACCAGGTCGCCGCCAAAGCCAGTATTATCGCCGCCGCCGCAATTATCTTCTCGCTCATTTCATGACCCCCGTCCCGGGACCGCCCGGCCGTACCGGGTCCCTCCCGGCTATAAAGAAACATTATAAATAATTATCGCGCGTCCGGGCGGCGCGCCTGCCCCAAAAATGGTAAATTATGTTCGCGCCAAGGGGGCACTATGGCTAAAGCCGCTTTCGTACACCTTCACAATCATTCCGAATATTCTCTTTTCGACGGCCTGCTGCGCTTCACAGACTGCCACGGCCGCCCGTCGGAGTTCATGCGCCGGCTGGCGGAGCAGAAGAACCCCGCGATGGCGCTTACCGACCACGGCAATATGTACGGCGCCGCCGAGTTCTACTTCACCGCGCGCGAGCTGGGCATAAAGCCGATAATCGGCTGCGAGGTGTACGTACAGCGCACGCCGGTCACCGACAAGAGCGAAGGCTCGCATAAAGGCGCCAACCACCTGGTGCTGCTGGCCAAAGACGCCGCGGGCTACGCCAATCTCTGCCGCATCGTATCCAAAAGCTACCTCGAAGGCTTCAACCACGGCCCCAAGGTGGACCTGGATATACTGGAGAAGCACGCCAAGGGCCTCATCTGCCTCTCGGGCTGCGTCGCGGGCCAGGTGGCGCGCTCCTGCCAGAACGGCAACCTCACCGAGGCCGCCGGCGCGGCCAGGAGGCTGGCCGGCATCTTCGGCAAGGGTAATTTCTACATCGAGCTGATGGACAACGGGACAAAGGAGCTGGCGGCGGTGACCAAGGGGCTGCTCGAAGTGGCCAAGCGCACCAAGCTGCCCGTGGTGGCCACCAACGACTGCCATTACTGGAAGGCCGCCGACTGGGAGACGCACGATATAAAGCTCTGCCTCAACACCCGCTCGCTGGCCGCCGCCGAGGAGCGCTTCCGCTTCACCGGCAAGGAATATTACTTCAAGACGCCCGAGCAGATGGCCAAGCTCTTCTCGCACACGCCCGAGGCGCTCAAGAACACGCTGGCCATAGCCGCCAAGTGCGACGTGAAGCTGCCCGAAGGCGAGCCGCTGATCCCGCCGTTCAAGTCGGCGGCCAAACTAAA
>JAVVFK010000303.1:0-2294 GCA_032251015.1 Elusimicrobiales bacterium | reverse complement strand
CGCGGCCACGATTTCCCCGCGCTGGCCCTGGCGGGCTTCGCCGACGCGGATTACGACCTTTCGCCCGAGGATTTCCGCTCGTCGGAAGAGGTGTTCCGCATGTTCGTCGCCGCGGCCGACTGCCTGGACCCGGCGGGGCCGCGCCGCCTCGTCATACAGACCCGCCAGCCCGGCCACCACGCCTTCGAGCGCGCGCGCCAGTGGGACCCGGCGGCCTTCGCCGCCGACGAGGAGGTCTCGCGCCGCACTTTCGCCTACCCGCCCTTCGTCTATCTCCTGCGCGTCAACTTCTCCTCGTTCGACCGCCGCGCGCTGGACGAGGCCCTGCGCGATATGGACGCCCGGCTGGAGGAGGCCTGCGGGCCGGGTTCCCAGGCCCTCGGTCCCGTCGAGCGGCCCCCCGCCGCCGGCAGAAAGCGGCTCTCGGCCTATTTCATCGTCAAGATGCCGCCGGACAGCCTGGCCGGTCCCGCCGCCGACAAGGTGCGCGCCATGCGCCTGCCGGGCGGGGTGGAGCTGCAGCTGGAGGCCGATCCCTATACTTTCCGCTGAGAGCCGGCGTTTTTCCTTTAACAGGACGGCCAAAAATAATAAAATTACGCTACCGAAAGATAATATATGAACACTAACACCATAATGCAGACTCTCAGGCGCGGCATCGTCGATCTCGTCAGCGAAGAGGAACTTATCCGGAAAATATCCTCCGGGAAGAAGCTCCGTATAAAACTGGGCGTCGATCCCACCAGCCGCGACCTGCACCTGGGCCACAGCGTGGTACTCGGCCTACTGCGCCGTTTCCAGGACCTCGGCCACACGGCCGTCCTTATCATAGGCGATTTCACCGCCCAGGTGGGCGATCCCTCCGGCCGCGACTCGACCCGCCCCGTCATAGATCACGACACCGTCAGGAAGAACGCCGAGACCTACACGACGCAGGCTTTCAAGGTGCTCGACAGGGCGAGAACGGAAGTTCGTTTCAACAGCGAATGGCTCAAGCCCTTCACCGCCGCCCCGGCCGACGGGGTAGCGGAACTCATCACCACGGCCAAGAGTGTTACCGTCTCGCGGCTGCTGGAGCGCGAGGACTTCAAGTCCCGCATGAAGGCAGGCAGCCCGGTCAGCCTGCTGGAGCTGCTCTACCCGGTCTTCCAGGGCTACGATTCCGTGGCCGTCAAGGCCGATATAGAGATAGGCGGACAGGACCAGATCTTCAACCTGCTGATGGGCCGCGACCTGCAGAAGAACTACGGCCAGGAACCCCAGGTGGTCATGACCGTGCCGCTGCTGATCGGGACCGACGGCGAGAAGAAGATGTCCAAGTCCTACGGCAATTACGTCGCTTTCAACGACCATCCCAACGACATGTTCGGCAAGATGATGTCGGTCCCGGACGAACTGATGTACGCCTATTACGGCCTTCTCACCGACGAGAAAGTGGACGAAGTGCGCGCGCAGCACCCTATGGAGGCCAAGAAGCGCCTGGCCGGGCTCATCGTCGCCAGGTATCATAGCGAGGACGAGGCCAGCCTGGCCCGGCAGCATTTTGAGACCGTTTTCTCCAAAAAAGAGATGCCGTCCGACATGGAAACGCATAAGGTCGAGAAGGCCGGCCGCCTTTCCTACCTGTTGGTGGCGTCGGGTCTGTGCAAGGGCACCAACGAGGCCCGCCGCATGCTGGCCCAGGGCGCCGTGCGCCTGGACGGCGAGACCGTCAAGGACGATATCGTCTTCGAGCCGAAAGAATGCGTTCTGCAGGTGGGCAGACGCCAATTCCGCAAACTGCTGGTCTAGGGGGTTCCGATGTCCGCCGCAAAGCTGCTTTTCCTTCCGCTCTTCGCCGTTCTGGCCGCCGCCCCGTGCGCGGCGCAGAGCGACGAATACCGGAAGATGCTCGACGAAGCCATGAAATCGGGCGGTCCCGCGGGCGGTCAACCCGTGCAGTGGGACGCCCGGCTCAAGAAGATCTCCGGCGAGGTCCTGCTTAAATCCTCGGAAGCCGCCGAATGGGTGGCCGTCGGTTCGGCCGAAGTGCCGCTGGACCCCGACGACTCGATAAAGACCGGTTCCTCGGGCGCCGCCGAGATATACCTGGAGAACCAGGGCGTGATCGCGCTCGGCCGCAACACCGAGTTCGAAGTCAGGACCATGGAGAAGGAAGATACCTCGTTCAGGCTGGTGCTGGGCAGCATCATAGCCAAGATAGAGAAGTTCGCTATGAAGAAGCGGAAGCTGTCGGTGCGCACTCCGTCGGCGGTATGCGCCGTAAGGGGCACCGAGTTCGCCGTGGAGCATTC
>JAVVFK010000302.1:0-2299 GCA_032251015.1 Elusimicrobiales bacterium | reverse complement strand
GGCGCGGGACGAGGCCGCGGCCCCCGCGCCGGCGGCCGAGGTCAGGGCCGTGTTCGGCACCGGCAAGCCCCCGGCCGCGGCCGGAGCAGCGGAGCAGGAGAACGTCACCGGCACTCTTTTCTCCGCCGAGCCCGTCCCCGGGGAGAGCGGACCTTCCTGGTACCAGCCGCCGGTCAACTACCTCGGCCAGCTGTCCAAGAGCTACCTGGTATTCGAGTCCGGCGGCGGATTATTGGTAGTGGACCAGCACGCCGCGCAGGAGCGCGTACTTTTCGAGCGGTACATGGACGAGCTGGTTCTGGGCAAGATAAGGGTGCAGCCGCTGGTGATCCCCGTCTCCGTAGAACTCTCGGCCTCGCAGGCCGAGAACATAATGCGCTGGCAGGACTGGCTCAAAGGCGCCGGCTTCGAGATAGGCCGCTCGGGCCCGACGCATATGCTGCTGCACGCCACGCCGGCCCTTTTTTACTTCAGCCAGGAGGCCGCGCAGGAGCTTTTCGGTTATCTTTCGGAAGTGCTGGGCGAGCCGTCCAAGTCCGACGAGGCTCTAAAGCGCAACACCATCGCCACGATGGCCTGCAAGAAATCGGTGAAGGCTCGCGACTTCCTCAAACCTCAGGAGGCACAGCGCCTTATCGAGGACCTGAAAACCGCCAAGGACAGCTTCCACTGCCCGCACGGCAGACCGACGCTGTTCCACATAGGCCGGCCCGAGCTGGCCCGCAAGTTTCAGCGCACCACGGTTATCTGAACGGGGGATGGAAAGCGGCGGCGGCGCCCGAGACCAGGCAGACATGTTCACGCGCCGGACAACCTAGTGACTCGTAAACCCGGCCGGCCAGTTCCACCAATTCCCAGACTTCCGTAAGATGCACGAACCCGACCGGATTTATAACGATAAAAACGCCGATCTGCCCGGCTCCCTCTTTTTTCCTGCTAACCCTGGCCTGTCTTATCTTCTTTAGGTAACCATTCTTAAGGGACACTACCGCGTCTTTCCCGGCGGCGCTGGTTTTGCCGTCCGCGCCGGTGAAAAAGTCAGTGGCGAACAAGTTATTATCACCGTTTACGCATTTTACTTCGAAAGCGAAAATTTCACCGCTCAGCGAGGCTAAAATATCGGCCGATTTGTCCTTTCTTTTCGGCACCACCTTTATTTTCGAAAATCCCTCCAGGTCCAGCAGGTTCACTACCCTGAGTTCAGCCAACGCCGACTCAAGCCTATCGTGATCGAAATTTTCATAGTCAAAGTCGGTATTTGAGAGCACCTCCTCCTCCGGCTGGCCGAGCACCGCGGAGGCCGAAGACAGGAGGACCTCTATATTTTTCAAGATCCTGGCGGGGTCCGCCTTCAGGGCGCGCCGCAGAGATGAGTCCGCTTCCATACGGATAAATCGGCCCAGGTAGCTTTTAAGCTCTGGCGGCAGACCGCAACCGGCCACGGCTTCGAGCGTTCCTTCGATATTCATGGGAGAAGCGGGTTTATTCGGCCGGCGCGGCGGAGCGCACCGCCCAGCGCAGCTTGGCGCAGGACGAGCGCGGATTGGAGCGGCGCTCGGCGGGCGAGGGCCTGGCCGGGGTCTGCGAGACGGAAGAATATAGCCCTTCCTCCTCGCCCTTGAAGAAAGATTTCTTGACCCGGCGGTCCTCGCCGGAATGGAAGGAGAGTATCGCGGCCCGTCCTCCCGGCTTCAGGCACCAGGGCAGCACCGCGAGGAAGCGGTCCAGCGCGCTGAACTCCTCGTTCACTTCGATCCGCAGGGCCATGAAGACGCGCTGCAACGATTTTTTCACGGCCGCTTCATCCGGCGCCGGGACTAGCGTCTTAAGTCCGGCGCGAACAGCCGCGGCCAGGGCCGCGGTCGTAGCCGCCGGCGGTGCGCAGGCCTTCACGGCGCTGGCTATAGCCCGGGCGTATAGCTCGTCGCCGTTCTCCGCCAGCACCGTCTCCAGCCTGGCGGCCGTCACGGCGCGCAGGAACTCGGCGGCGGACCGGCCGCGGCCGGGATTGAGCCGCAGATCCAGCGGCCCGTCTGATTTATAAGTGAAGCCCCTTTCGGGATTATCCAACTGCATCGACGAGACGCCAAGGTCCGCCAGCACGCAGTCGAAACCGCCGCCGGCCTCGCCGAGCAGTCCCATTACGCCGGCGTAGTTCATCTTGCGTATCACCAGCGACCCGGGGCCGAAGCCTTCCGCGCGCAGGCGGACTTCGGTTTTAGGCAGTTCCACGGGATCGACGTCGACGGCGAACAGCCTGCCCCCCGGCAGCAATTTGGGCAACAGGCGGCGGGCGTGG
>JAVVFK010000301.1:0-2308 GCA_032251015.1 Elusimicrobiales bacterium | reverse complement strand
ATGGTTTATCCATTGTATCTAACGGATGCCTCGAGGTCTTTTCATAACAAGAATTGATTTTGCAGGCAATGCTCACCTTGATTTTGATCTTTCTGAGTAACCTATCGCCCCGGTGTCAAGCCCGGGGCTTTTTTATCTGTTTCAAACAATGCCGTATTTGGTTCTAAATATGTGCGGATATATTGAGTGATAGGAATCCATCACTAGTCGGCCATGTCGCGCCGCAGGCGCTGGAACTCTTCGGACTCGTCCAGCAGGGTTCCGGCTATGGCGCGCAGATCATCCACCTGCTGTGCGGGCAGGTGAAACGAAGTCGCCATATGCTGGAAATAGCTGCGCCGCTCTGCGTCGGCAATGCGCTCAAAACCGATATAGATATTATACAGCTGCACGCGCCGGGCCGGCGGAAACGGCAGCCCGGCGCCGGGACAGTTGTCATGCAGGATATCCCGGCAGGCGGAAACCACCTCCTGATCCCTGTTCCATTGCCGGAAAATATCGCGCAGTTGCTGCACGGTATCAAAGGAGTAATTCTCCATCGGCACCGTGGAGATGGTCTCCAGCACCGGTATCGCTCCGGGCGGACTGGCGGACCTGTCAAAGCGGGTGGAGGGCAGGGTCTTGGCGTCGACCGTGATCACCACGATCCTGTCGATCAGGCCCCGGTTCACCCGGTTCATAATATTCCACTGCCAGTCGTTGGCACGGATGGCCGTCAACGGGCCGCGCAAGCCGATATTGTCGGAAACCCCGCCGTCAAGCAGGTGGATATAGGGTCGCCGGGCCGCATCCAGATAGGAGCGGGCCTGCTGCGCCCGCCGGAAACGGCGGGGATTGCTCAGCAGATCCTTCTCCGCCTGTCCGATCCACGGCGGCTCCCGGAAGGAGCAGCTGCCGGCATAGTTGTTGATTGCCAGCGGGCTGAAGGCCAGCGGAAAGTCCGAGGAGGCGGCCACGGCCCTGGCCACCTTGACGCCGCCGAGATCGGAGCACAACAGATCAAACTGGGCCTGATGGAAAATAAACTGCGAACCGAGCGAAATATCGGTGGCATTGAGCATGATGAACGGCCGCCGCTGTCGCTCTATCAGCGTATCGAAGGTTTTGCCCGCGAAGATCTCCCGGTCATAGAGCTCGGCCGCCACCTCGATGCGGCCATAGGTCGGCGAGGCGAGCCTGAACCAGTTGCGCGGCGACATCAGCTCGGCGAACAGCTGGCCCTGGATATCCCTGTAGAGAAATGCCTGCTCGTATGTGGCAAATATCTCCTCCCCGAACAGCCCGTAATAGGCGGCGGTAAAACTGCCTCCCGAAACCGACGAGATCACATCCACTTCGTCCAGCAGTCGCCTGGGCACGCCATCGACACGGATCACGGTGTCGCGCAGCTTCTCCATGACGCCATAGGAGAGCGCCCCGGCCCGGGTGCCGCCGCCGGAAAAACTGAGGATCACGAAGAGGGAGTCTGTATTGTCCGTCGCGCTGAGATTGTTGAAGCGGTAGCCGGCATCCGGATCGTAGCGGGCGAGCGGCGGATTGGCGGGGTAGGTGGCGCAGGCCGACAGCAGGGCGGCGGTACACAGCAGCAGCCAGGGACGCGGCATCATAACGGCAGGAAGGCGACAGACTGCGGCGACAGCGGCGTCGTGCCCTGAATATCGCACTCCCGCTCGACGGGCGTGAAATCCTGCGGGCCGCCGAGGGAGAAGCGGTGATGCCCCGCGCCGCAGAGCAGAGTCCGGTTCGTCCGCCCGGCCGGCTGGCCATCCAGCAGTACCTCCCGAACCGCCGGATAGGTGACTATGACATACTCCATGGCATCCCTCCCGGATGGACCCTCTATGGAGATGCGGGCTGGCTGGCCTCCTGCCGGCAACCGGCATCTTTCATGGATATAGGCTGTCTACTCCCGGCTGTCAACCAGCCGCCGGTAAAAGAAGTTGGTCGCTGCGACAAAACCGTCGATGCTGCCGCAGTCGAAACGCCGGCCGCGAAAGCGGCAGGCGATCACCGCCCCCTTGCCGGCCTGGACCTGCAGGGCGTCGGTGATCTGTACCTCGCCGCCCGCGCCCGGCGAGGTTTCGGCGAGAATGCCGAAAATATCCGGTGTCAGGATATAGCGGCCGATAATGGCCATATTGGACGGCGCCTTGTCGGCACTGGGTTTCTCGACCATGTCGGTAATGCGGAACAGGCCATCCTTCATGGTCTCACCGGCAATGACCCCATATTTGTGGACTTCTTCCATGGGGACTTCCTCGATGGCGACAATCGAGCAACGAAACTGTTTATACAGCTGGGTCATTTG
>JAVVFK010000300.1:0-2313 GCA_032251015.1 Elusimicrobiales bacterium | reverse complement strand
TCCACGTCCATGAAAACCGACAGCGTCAGCCGCTCCTGGTCCGGGACCAGGCTGCAGAGATTGTCGGAAAGAGCGTGCGGCAGCATCGGTATGACGCGGCCGGGCAGGTAGACGCTGGTGGCGCGGGAATAGGCTTCCAGGTCCAGCGCCGTGCCGGGTTTGACGTAGTTGGCCACGTCGGCGATATGCACGCCCAGCCGGACTTTCCCCCCGCCTATGTCCTCCAGCGAGACGGCGTCGTCGAAATCCTTGGCGTCCGCCCCGTCTATGGTGACCACGGGCAGATCGAAAAGCTGTTCGCGGCCCTTCCATTGCTTCGGCTCCAGCCGCTCTCCGAAGGATGCGGCCTGCGCCGAGACTTCCGGCGGGAAGGTCTCCCTGATATTGAGCGAGCGTACGATGGCCGTGGTCCTGGCGCGCAGGTCGCCCGGGTCGCCGATCAGTTCGGTGACTACGCCCGAGGCGGCGCGGCCCTGCTCGGGCCAGCGCTTTATCTCAAGCGCGGCCAGCTGACCGCTTTCCGGCTTTATGCCCGCGGCAAAGGCGTCCACGCGCGTGGGCGGGGCGAAGCCCTTCTCCTGTTTGAGCACCCAGGAGGAGCCCTGCGTCTGCAGTACGCCGACTATGGAATTGCGCGCCCGCTTGAGAACTTTTATTATCTCGCCGGCCAGGCGGCCGTCGCGCTCCTTGAAGGTGCGCGCCTGCACCCTGTCGCCGTCCATGGCCAGGTCCAGCGTCCTACCGCGCAGGAAGACGTCGCTCTGTCCCTCCTTCTCCGAGAGAAGGAAGGCGAAATTGCCGTGATGCTGTATGGTCCCTTCGGCCAGCGGTTCCCCGCGCCCGCCCTGCCTGCCCCGGTCGCCGCCGCCCCGCCCCGCGGACGCCTGGGCGCCGCCTGACCGGGAGCGGCGCGCGTCGCGGCCTGCTCCCCGTCTCTTGTTGTTCCTGTCGTTCTTCTGCCAATGTCTGTTCATTTGTCTGTTACTCTCCATTATATAACGTATTTTCAGGGGACACCATGCGGCATGGTGTCCCCATGGCCGGCGCCTCGCATGACCTGTAACTTTTGGGCTTGGTGCGGAAGGAAAAATCCGGAACTTTCGCTGCAAAATTCACTTTCGGTATGCCCGCGGCGCAATGCCGCGCTGCTTGATATATTATAACTTAAATAGCGCCATCCATAAAGAAGGCCGCCCCCGGGCGGGAAAATATCAATCGTATCCTGATATCTCGCAGACCCCGCTATCGAGGGCCTCCTGCCGGGGATCCGTTGTCTCTTCACCGTTCAGCGTTTGCCGCACTTCAGGTTCCCCGCCTGAGATGCTCAGACTGACGGATGTTCCGGAGGTTTTTGCGGAGAGTTCTTTCCGCATATAGCGGGCAACGTTTTTTCTGAGTTTTTCATCATAGGAGCAGCGCATTTCCCCCCCGTCCGGCATTTCTTCCGTGTAAATGCAGGCTCCTTCCCGGATGCCAAGAATGCGCCTGGTCATATTTTTGCCGGCGAACGGGTGTCTGAAAGAGCAGGTGAAGCGTTCGCACTTATCAAGCTTGTCAGGAAGGCTGTCGCAGTTCTCGGCTGAGTTCTGTCTGCCGCGGCGGGATTTCTTCTTGCCGGAATCCCGGCCGGAACGGGAGGGCCTCCCGGTCGTGCAGGCATAGTTCCTGGTGCATGTCATGATTTCCGATTCTTCGCATTCCCCTATGACCTCGTCTTCCCACTCTTCCTCCGGGGCGGTTTCGTTCCCCGTTTCGCGGCAGGTCCAAGGTCCCGCCGGCACGGCTTTCCTGGTCTTGCCGCAGAAAAATCCCCCGGACCGTATTTGCCCGTCACGCAGTGATTTCGCCTGCTCCAGCGTGTCAGGGCAGGTCCTGACCGTCACGAACATCTTTCCACTTGTTCTTCCGGGGCCGTCGTCCGCTCGCGCCGGAAGAACAAGGAGTGAGACGGCGGTTAACAGAAAGCAGGTCCTGATAAAGCGGCCGTTCCTTATAGCGGGCATATTCAATATCCTCCCCTGAAACCAGCCGCCCGCAGTATTGCTGACGGTCTGTCGGATTTGTATACGATGCGCCAGATGCAGTCTATGACCGGAGTCTTCACGCCGTGCCTGGAGCAGAGGCCGCGCGCCGTCCTGATGGCCTCGAAGCCTTCCACGACGGTCTTTATGCGCTTCTGGGCCTCGGCCGGCGAGAGCCCCTGTCCTATCTCCCTGCCGAACCTGAAATTTCGCGACTTGGCCGAAGTGGCCGTGAGCAGCAGGTCGCCCATGCCGCTCAGGCCCCAGGCCGTGCGGTTCTTGCCGCCCAGCG
>JAVVFK010000002.1:0-31075 GCA_032251015.1 Elusimicrobiales bacterium | reverse complement strand
GGCCGTCGGGCGCTGCGGATGTTGCTGAAGGCGAACAAGCGGCTGAACAAGGCATATATCCTCAAGGAGTCGTTCGAGCAGTTGTGGGACTACAATACCCCCGGCTGGAGCCGGCGGTTCTTCGAGAACTGGAAAGAGCAGTTGAAGTGGAGCCGGCTGGAGCCGTACCGGAAGTTTGCGCGGATGATAGAGCGGCATTGGGAGGGCATCGAGAGTTACTGCCACCCCGAGAACAAAGTATCGTTGGGCTTTATGGAAGGGCTGAACAACAAGATACGGGTGATACAGCGGCGGGCCTACGGGATTAAAGACCTGGAGTATCTGCGCCTCAAGGTCATCACTTCGTTCCTAAAAGAGGCCTAAATCATGCACAGCAAACCCGGAAGAGCCAAAAAAGATACAGTTCACCCGCTCCAGGCCATATAAAAAAGACGACAACGCTCATATAGAACAGAAAAACTGGACCCATGTAAGAAAGCTTATCGGCTGGGACCGCTATGACAGCACCAGGGCGCTTGCCCTGATGCAATCGCTCTATACGGACCCCTTGAGGGCCTGGATGAATCTGTTCCAGCCGTCGGTGAAGCTTCTGAAGACTATCCGCCGCGGTTCTAAGACGAAGAAGATATACAGCGCCCCGGAAACCCCGATCGACCGGCTGGCAAAGTATGAGCCGGCGCTCGCCGCCGAGCTCATAAAACTTCGCGCTACGCTTGACCCATTTATCTTGTCAGGCGAGATAACGAAAGTGCTGGAACAGATTTGGAAAGCGGCGAACATCAAGCCGAATCTGAAAGAAATTGCTAAAACAGAGGAGAGGCTCGTTGAGGAGGCGGTAACGCTGCTCAACTGGCGCCTGGAGGCGCAGGATCAGGCTCAGAAAAGCGTCCGCCCCCGCATCCCTGCCATGGTTTGATTTTGAGATGGGTTGACACGCCACCGTGAACCGGCCGGGGGGGGACGTTGTTTAGTTCTTTAGTTATCCCGAGAAAATAGGCCGGATTCTGACGTTAAAACTAAAGAACTAAACAACGTCCCCGTTTCCCGTTTCCGCCGATCAGACCCAGTTTTCGGACTTGATACAGCCCTGTATGCCTATGACCACGTGCTTGACCGGCACCTTGCGCGAGGCCGCGCCGGCGGCTTTTTTGGCCAGCGCCAGCAGGCCGCCGCAGCAGGGGACCTCCATGGTGACCACGGTCAGCGTGTTTATCCCCGCGTCGTCTATGAGGGACTGTATCTTCTCGGCGTAGATGTCCAGGCCGTCGTCCAGTTTGGGGCAGGCAATGACCAGCGACTTGCCCTTTATGAAGTCCTCGTGGAAATTGCCGTAGGCGTAGGCCGTGCAGTCGGCCGCAACTACCACGTCGGCCTTGTGGAAATACGGCGCGCCGGGGCTGGCCAGGTGCAGCTGCACCGGCCATTGCCGCAGCCGCGAGGGCGCGGGGCCGGCGGCAGCCGCCTCTTCCGCGCGACCGCCCCGCAGGTCCATCGTCCGCCCGCCGGGGCAGCCGCAGGGTTCGTGGGAGTTCTTTGCCTTCATATCGTCCTCCAGGGGGTTCTTTATCCCCTTTTCATTAAGGTAATCCAGGGCCTGTTCAAGGTAAGACTTCTGGCCGTGGTCTTTGAGGTGCTTCAGATGCGCCTTTATCGTATTGGCGCCGTGCTTAACTATTCCCTCCATCGCTTTGCGCTCGTCGTATTCAGCCGCCTCCCTCTTCTCGATCCGTATCGCCCCACGCGGGCACTCGCCTATGCAGGCGCCCAGCCCGTCGCAGAGAATGTCGCTCACCAGCCGCGCCTTGCCGTCTATCATCTGCAGGGCCCCTTCGGGGCAGCCGGTCACGCACAGCCCGCAGCCGTCGCATTTGCCCTCGTCTATCGTTATTATGTCCCTCTTCCTTTTCATGGATCCTCCGTTCAGCCCAGGTCGGCCAGCGTGACGCGCCGGACCTCGTCCATCACTTTCTTTTCGATGGCGGCCACCCGGCCGCGCAGCAGGCAGGTCCTGTGGTTATGACAGAGCGCCCCGCCGAAGACGCAGTCGTTGAATTTCAGCGGCCCTCGCACGGCCGAAATTATGTCGCCCAGGGTTATCCTGCCCGCGGGCCTGGCCAGGACGAAGCCGCCGCCACGCCCCCTGGAGGACGCGGTGATGCCGCCGCGGGTGAGCGCCTGCATTATCTTGCGCAATACCGGGCGGGGGACCCCGGCGGGCTTCTCCAGCTCCGCCGCGGAGAGCCCCCGGCCGGAACGGGCGATGGCCGCCAGAGCCCTGACCGCGTAATCGACTTCTCTGCTTATAAGTTTCATGCTTAAATGATATCACAAAGGTATCATTTAGTCAAGGGTAGGGCCTTTACGCGGATTTTACACCGGCTTTGTAGAATTTAAGGGAGCCGTAAAGACCGCGGAACGGAGCCGATAAAAATGAACGCACTCACCATGTTCCTCTACCTGCTGGGCGGCCTGGGGGTTTTCCTGCTGGGCCTGGAGATAATGAGCGAGGGCCTGCAGAAGACGGCCGGCCAGAAACTGCGAAAAATGCTGGCCATGGCCACCAATAACCGCTTCGCCGGCACCCTCTCGGGCTTCGCCGTGACCTCCATCGTGCAGTCCTCGAGCGCCACTACCGTCATGGTGGTGGGGTTCGCCAGCGCCGGCCTGCTGACGCTGTCGCAGTCGCTGGGGGTCATCTTCGGCGCCAATATCGGCACCACGGTCACCGCCTGGATAGTCAGCCTGCTGGGCTTCAAGGTCAAGATCTCCGCGTTCGCGCTGCCTATAATCGGCATCGGCTTCTTCTCCAGGTTCATCAAGCGCTGGAAATGGCCGCACCGCGTCGGTGAGGTGATGGTAGGATTCGGCCTGCTCTTCCTCGGCCTGGACCTTATAAAGGAAGGGATCCCGGACCTGCGCAATTCGCCGGAGGTTCTGGCCTGGATAGCCAGGTTCTCGCCGGAGGACCTGCTTCCCCGGCTGGCGCTGGTGGGCGTGGGCACGGCGCTGACCGTCATCTTCCAGTCTTCGAGCGCCGTCATGGCCGTCACCATAGCCGCGGCCGCCAAGGGAATAATCGGCTTTCCCGCGGCCGCCGCGCTGGTGCTGGGCGAGAACATCGGCACCACGATAACCGCCAACCTCGCCGCCATCGGCGCGCCCAATACCGCCAAGCAGGCCGCGCTCGGCCATTTAATGTTCAACCTCCTGGGCGTTACCTGGGCGATACTTCTCTTCGGCCCCATGACGGGACTGGTGGACCGGATAGTCCCCGGCTCACCCTACGGCCTGACCGAGGCCGCGCTGCTGGCCGCCATACCCCTGCATATCTCGGCCTTCCACACCGTCTTCAACATAGTGAATACCGGCGTTATGCTGCCCTTCATAAAACAGTTCGAGCGGCTGATACTTGTGGTCCGGCCCGACGTCACCGAGAAGGGCCCGCCGGAGCATGAACTGGTCTACCTGACCACGCCTTTCGCCCGCGCGCCCGAACTCGCTATCGACGCCGCCCGCAGGGAGATAGACAACCTCGCCGGCGTGGTGACCGGAATGATGGCGAAGATCTCCGCCGCCCTGAAGGACGGAAAGATAGAGGACCACGAGATAGACGCCATAAAGGCCGACGAGAAGACTACCGACGTGCTGGAGCACAAGATAAACGACTACCTCGCGACGCTCGTTCACGAACGGCTGTCCAACACGACCAGCCGGGAGGTGCTGTCGCTGATGAGCATGATAAACGACTTCGAGAAGATGGGCGATTACGGCGAGAAGATAGCCAACCTGCTCGGCCGCACGCGTGAACCCAGCTTCTCCATGAGCGCGGACGCATACTCGGACCTGCGAAAAATATCTTCTTACGCCCGCGAGATGCTCGAAGAGACCAGGGCGTTCATACTCAACCCCGGGGACGACATCATGGACCGGACCTGGAAACGGGAGAACGAGCTCAACCGCCTGCGCAACGAATTCCGCGAGAGCCATCTTCTGCGCATCTGCGACGGCCGGTGCAAGCCCTCCGTGGGCCCGCTCTACTCGGACCTGCTCAACAGCTTCGAGAAGATGGGCGACCACTCCGTAAACGTGGCGGAAGCCCTCACCGGCCTCAAGTAAGACCTGCCGCTCCCGCGCCCGGGCCCCGGCCGCCGCCTATGAAGCGGCGGCCTTTCTTTTCCCCTTCCCCCGCCGTATTTGTATAATTTAAATGAAGTTCCGCAACGCACCGCTATCGCAAGGAGCCGACCTAAAAGATGGATTCCCTGATACTTTCGCTGTACCTGCTGGGCGGTCTCGGAGTTTTTCTCCACGGGCTGGAAGTTATGAGCGAGGGCCTTCAGAAGGCCGCCGGGCCCAAACTGCGGAAGATACTGGCCATGGCCACCACCAACCGCGTGGCCGGCACCTTCTCGGGCTTCGCGGTAACCGCGCTGATACAGTCTTCCAGCGCCACCACCATCATGGTCGTCGGCTTCGCCAGCGCCGGCCTGCTGACGCTGTCGCAGTCGCTCGGCGTCATCTTCGGCGCCAACATCGGCACCACCGTGACCGCCTGGCTGGTCAGCCTCCTCGGCTTCAATATCAAGATCTCCTCCTTCGCGCTGCCGATGATCGGCGTCGGCTTCTTTTCGAGGTTCATCAAGCGCTGGAAATGGCCGCACCGCGTCGGCGAGGTGATGGTCGGCTTCGGCCTGCTCTTCCTGGGCCTGGAACTGATAAAGAACGGCATACCGGACCTTCGCAATTCCCCGGAGATCATGGACTGGATAGCCCGCTTCTCCCCGGACACGCTGCTGCCCCGCCTGGCGCTGGTGATGGTGGGCGCGGTGCTGACCATCATTTTCCAGTCGTCGAGCGCCGTCATGGCCGTCACCATAGCCGCGGCCGCCAAAGGGATCGTCGATTTCCCTTCCGCCGCGGCGCTGGTGCTGGGCGAGAACATCGGCACCACCATAAAGGCCAGCCTGGCCTCCATCGGCGCCTCGCATACCGCGAAGCAGGCCGCCGCCGGGCATTTCCTCTTCAACGTCGTGGGAGTGGTGTGGGCCGCGCTGCTATTCGGCCCGATGATAAGGTTCGTGGACTGGCTGGTGCCCGGCGTGCCCTACGGCGTTTCAGAAACCGCGCTGCTGGTGGCCATCCCCACGCATATCTCGGCCTTCCACACCGTCTTCAACCTGATCAATACCGGGGTCATGCTGCCCTTCATAAAGCAGTTCGAGAAACTGGTGCTGCTGATCCGGCCCGACG
Organism: Elusimicrobiales bacterium; assembly: GCA_032251015.1. Classification (GTDB taxonomy): domain Bacteria; phylum Elusimicrobiota; class Elusimicrobia; order Elusimicrobiales; family UBA9959; genus UBA2231. Next base: position 25,825 of record JAVVFK010000002.1, on the reverse strand, counting down.
AGAAGGTCCAGGGTCCGCGCGAGCACGAGCTGGTCTACCTGACCACGCCCTTCGCCCGCGCCCCCGAGCTTGCCATCGACGCCGGCCGCAAGGAGATAGACCATCTCGCCGGGGTGGTGACGGGAATGATGGCAAAGATCTCCGCGGCGCTGGAGGACGGCAAGATAGAGGACCACGAGATAGACGCTATAAAGGCCGACGAGAAGACCACCGATGTGCTGGAGCACAAGATAAACGACTACCTGGCGGCGCTGGTGCACGAGCGCCTTTCGAGCACCACCAGCCGGGAAGTGCTGTCGCTGATGAGTATGATAAACGACTTCGAGAAGATGGGCGATTACGGCGAGAAGATAGCCAACCTGCTCGGCCGCACCCGCGAGCCCAGCTTCGAGATGAGCCCGGAGGCCTACGCGGACCTGCGGAAGATCTCCTCCTACGCCCGCGAGATGCTCGAGGAGACCCGCTCTTTCATCCTCACTCCCGAAGGCGATATCATGGAAAAGATCTGGAAGCGGGAGAACGAGCTCAACCGCATGCGCGGCGAATTCCGCGAGAATCACCTGATGCGCACGTCCGACGGTAAATGCCGGCCCGCCGCGGGGCCTCTGTACTCGGACCTGCTCAACAGTTTCGAGAAGATGGGCGACCACGCGGTCAACGTGGTGGAAGCGATCACGGGACTCAAGTAAGGAAGTATCAGTAGAAGCCGTACTCGCCGCGGCGCTTGGCCGCGCGGACGGAAGCCCCGAACAAGACCAGGCCGGCCGCCCAGGCCAGCGCCGCGTGGGCGGCGAGGCCGGCCAGGGCTGGACCGGCGCCGGCGCCGGAATAGGCGGCTTCGGCCGCTTTCACGCTCCAGGTCAGCGGCAGGACCATGGCCAGCGGCTCCAACCTCCCCAGCAGCGAAACATCGAACAATATACCGGAGAAGACAAGCATGGCGTATTCCGCCAGCGGCACCAGCGCCCCGGTCTTCTTCCACCGCACCTGCAGCGCCGCGGCCAGGAAGCCCCAGCCGTAGAGGCAGACGACGGTGAGAGCCCCGGCCGCCAGAACGCCCGGCAGGGCGGCGGGGACCAGCAGCGGGGCGAAAGGCGGAGCGAAGACGGCCGCCAGCGCGGCCGCCAGCAGCAGCGTGCGCGAAGATTCGAAGACGAAGTTGACCGCCAGCCGCGCGGTCAGAAGCTCCGCCAGGGAGGGCCCGGCCGCGGAGACCCGCTCGAAGGTGCCCAGGTGCCGCTCCTCGCTTATTATGTTCGAGGCGTCCGACATGGCGCCCCGCGCGAAAAACCAGAGCAGCAGACCGATGAAGGCCGTGCCCGCCGGCCGCCCGAGCAGGGAAAAAGAGAAATAAAGCCCGCCCATGAAAACGGCCTCGGCCGCCAGGCCCGCCGTGTAATTGAAAGCGTAGCGGCGCAGTTCCCAGCCGAACTTGTAAGCTTCAGCCCTGAACGGTATCAGCGGACCCTCCTTTTCCCCCGGCGCAGATGGTCCTGAACGTCTCCTCCAGGCCGCCTCCCAGGTCGTCCGTCCGGCCGGCCAGCCGTACCCGCCCGTCCTTCAGGCAGAGAACGTCGCCGGCCGCCCTGGCCATGAACCGCATATCGTGGCCGGCCAGTATAAAAGTCCTGCCGCCGGAGCCCGCCAGTTCCGCCACCAGCGCGGCGAGGTCGTCGGCCGCGTCGGCGTCCAGCCCGGCCGTCGGCTCATCGAGTATTATCAGGTCGGCGCGGCCCATAAGACAGGTCGCGACGGCCAGCTTCCGGTTCATGCCCGACGAGTAGGACATCACGTACTTGTCCGCGGCGGCCGTAAGGCCGAACCGATCGAGCAGTTCCGCCGCGCGGCTCGCGGCCTGGTCCCGCCCCAGGCCGGACAGGTAGCCGAAATATATAAGGTTGGCGCGGCCGGTCAGGTACGGGTAGATGTTGCGCATTCCCTCCAGCAGAAGCCCGAGGCGGCCCCTGAGACCGGACGGGTCCCTCGCCGGGTCAAGCCCGTCTATAAGGACGCGGCCGGAATCGGGCCGCAGCAGGCCGGCCAGCTGCTTGATCAGCGTGGTCTTGCCGGCGCCGTTGGGACCGAGCAGGCCCAGTGAGCCGCCCCGCTCCAGAGCGAAGGATATCCCGTCATTAGCCTTCACGGCGCCGGGGCCGGAACCGAAGGTCTTGGTCAGTTTGTCGGCTTTTATGAAAATCATGGGAGGAGGTCCGGATTAGGGATATCTTATTAATTTTATCCTATAATTTATAGACGAGGCGCGGCCGGCGAAAGCCGCCGCGCGGCTTATCGGAGGGGTCTTATGAAAAAGTTTTCTCTGCTGATAATAGCGTTCCTTGCGGCGCCGGCCGCCGCGGACACGATACTGCTCAAGGACGGTACCCGGCTGGAGGGCGTCATAGAGGGCGAGCTGGACGATGCCTCGCTGATCCGGACAAAATACGGCTCGCTGACCGTGAAAAAGTCCGAGATAAAAGAGATAAAACCGGACGAAAAACCGGCGGAAGCGGCCCCGGCGCCCGCCGAAGTACCCGCGTCCACCGCCACCCCGGTCGCCATTTCCACTTCGGCGCCGGCCGCGGCGCAGCAGGCCGTGTCCTCCCCGCCCGCGATGACCTTCACGACCGTTTCCGCGGACACTTCTTCCGTGCATAAGATATATTCCGAAGGCGGCGTGGTCGTGGCCACCGAGACCTGGTCCCGGGCCGGAGAACTTCTTTCCCGCGACGGGACGGTAAAGGACGGGATATGGAAGGAATTCTATCCCGGCGCCGGCGTCAAAACCGTGAAGACCGTGCTCGGCGGCGCTTATAACGGCCCGCTGCGCACATACTACCCCTCCGGCGCCCTGCAGACCGAGGCTAACTACCTGGCTGGAAAACTGCACGGTCCCATGATCACCTACACCGAGGACGCCTCGCCGCTTTTCGAACAGAATTTCGTCGACGGCAAACTGCACGGCATGGTAAGGGAATTCAACCCGGACTCCTCCGTCAAGTCGGAGACCCTCTACGCCGACGGCTCTCCAGTCGCCTCGCAGCAGCCGGGCGTCGCGCCGGCCTCGCCCGCCGACGCCGCCTCCCGGGCGGCCGCGGCAAATCCCGCTCCCTCGGCCTACACCGTCAAATCCCAATCGCTGGCCCGCGGAGACCGCTACGCTTTCTATTACGAGAACCGCTACAAGGGCCGCGTGATACTGGACGATTCTTTCAATCTCATTTCCATCAGGGGCAGCCTGCCCGACGGCAGCGCCGTGTTCTACGGTCCCGACGGCTCGCCGGAGAAAGAGTTCGTCTTCTCCGGCGGGAACCTGGAAGGGCTGAAAATACACGGCCCCTCCGCCGCCGAATACCGCTACGAAAAAGATAAAGCCGTAAAGAAGTAAGGAAACAGCCGGGGGATGGCGGGGGTCCACCTAAGAAAAACCGAACGAAACCGGTTTGGGATCAGGAGACAACCGGGGGAGACGGTGTGACAGCCCGGCGGGGGCGCCTCGGAGCCGCGAGCATCGTAAGCGCGAGCGGCGAGAGCCGAGGACCGACGCGCTATGCGCGCGAGTCCGTACCCCGCGGGCTGTCACACCGGCAACCCCGGAATAGATCTCCTTAATACAAAAAAGCCGTCCGCGTAATGCGGACGGCTTTTAAATTTTACTGCCCCCGGTAGGACTTGAACCTACGACCCATCCGTTATGAGCGGATTGCTCTAACCAACTGAGCTACAGGGGCAAAATCCGGTTAAAGAACGGCCGAAAACCTATTCTACAAATTTTGGGGCCGCGCTGGCCACGTCAGTGCTTGTGCGGCTCGCAGGCGTCCAGGCCGAACAGCGGCTTGCCGTCGGCGAACGGGGAGATCTCGCGCAGGCGCTCTATGACGGGCGGCACCTCGCGCAGCACCGCGTCCACGTCCTCGTCGGTGCTGTAGACGCTCAAGGAAAAGCGTATGGTCCCGTGCGCGTAGGTCTGAGGCACGCCCATCGCCATCATCACGTGCGAAGGCTCCAGCGAACCCGAAGTGCAAGCTGAGCCGGAAGAGGCGCAGAGACCCTTCTCACTTAACATGATGAGTATAGACTCACCCTCTACGTACTCGAACCCGATATGGGAGGTGTTTGGCAGCCGTTCCGCTCCACCGCCGTTGACTCGCGTGTTCTTCACGGCTTTGACCAGACCCTGCTCCAGCCGGTCGCGCAGCGCCTTAACGCGCCCGTTCTCCTCGCCCATCTTCTCCAACGCCAGCTCTGCCGCGCGCCCCAGGGCGACGATATAGGGAACGTTCTCGGTGCCTGCGCGGCGGCCGCGCTCCTGGTGGCCTCCCATCAGGAAGGGGTTGAACCTGGTGCCCTTCTTTACGTAAAGCGCGCCTATGCCCTTGGGCGCGTGCAGTTTATGGCCCGAGAGCGAAAGCATGTCTATCTTCGACTCCGCCAGGTTCATCGGCAGCTTGCCTACCGCCTGAACCGCGTCGGTATGGAACAGCGCGCCGCGGCTGTGCGTTATCCGGGCCGCGTCCTCGACCGGGAAGACAACGCCGGTCTCGTTATTGGCCCACATTATGCTGACTATGGCGGTATCCGGCGACAGGGCGGCCTTCAGTTCGTCCAGGTTCAGCCGTCCCTCGGCGTCCACGCCCAGGTAGGTGACCCGGTAGCCCTGCGTTTCGAGATGTTTGCAGAGGTTGAGCACCGCCGGGTGCTCGACCTTGGTGGTGATGAGGTGTTTCTTCTCGGGGAAGGCGCGCAGCGCCGACCAGATCGCGGTGGAATCGCTCTCGGTGCCGCAGGAGGTGAAGAGTATCTCCTCCGGCTGGGCGCCCAGGAGCCTGGCCACACTCTCGCGGGCTCGGTCCAGGTATTTCTGGTTGGTGCCGCCGAAGAAATGCATGCTCGACGGATTGCCGTAAAGCTCGCCGAAGAAGGGCCGCATGGCCTCCTCCACCTCGGGGGAGACCCGGGTGGTGGCGTTATTGTCCAGGTAATAGACCTTGTCCGTCATTCTGCCTCGATTATCAGGGAAGGGTCCACCTTCTCCTTAAGTTCCTTCTCCACCACGTTCTTGAGCGTGGCGCCGGAGGAGGGGCAGCCGTGGCACATGCCCAGGAAGCGCAGTTTCACTTTCATGCCGTCGAGATCGAGCAGTTCTATCCAGCCGCCGTCGCGCTTGAGCTTGGGATTGACGTCCTCGGCCAGCACCTTTTCGATGTGCTTTATCTTCTCCACCATCGTCATTTTGGAGAAGTCGCGGTGCTCCTCCTGCTCCCAGTAATCCTTTATGATCTTGTCTATCTCGCCCAGGCACTGGCGGCAGCCGCCGCCGGCCTTGGTGAAGTTGGTCACTTCCTCCACGGTTTTGAGCTTATTGACCTTTATGGCCTTGAGTATGACCGACTCGGTCACGTTGAAGCATTTGCAGACCACGCGCTCGTTCTCGCCGATGATGACCTTCTCTGCCTTGCCGCCGCGGTAGTTATTTATGGCCGCCTCGAGCGCTTCCATGCCCATGACGGAGCAGTGCATCTTCTCACTGGGCAGACCGCCGAGGAATTCCGCTATGTCCTGGTTGGTTATCCTGGAGGCTTCGTCGAGGGTCTTGCCCTTGATCATGTCGGTCAGGGCGGAGGAGGAGGCTATGGCGCTGGCGCAGCCGAAAGTCTTGAACTTGGCGTCCAGGATCTTCTCGGTGCCTTTCTCGACTCGCAGCGTCAGCTTGAGCGCGTCGCCGCAGACTATGCTGCCTATCTCGCCCACGGCGTCGGGGTTCTCTATCTCCCCCACGTTCTTAGGGTTCTTAAAATATTCGTAGACTTTCTCGGTATATTGCCACATAGCGGCTCTCCTTCCCCTCCTATATTATATCACCTGTGAAAGCCCCCCGTCCCGGAGGAAATCGGGGACAGTATATTTAATGCCACTCCCGCTAAGCGACGCGAACTGCCTTGGGCAACGGGAATTAAATATACTGTCCCCGATTTCCGAGCGCGAGCACGGTGTGCGAACGGCGTTTTCTCGTGGTGAGCCCCCGACAGAACCCGGAATAGTTATTCCGATTTACGGGGGTCAGACGTAGGGGCAGGCGGCGAAGTGGCCGACGGATTTCTCCGCAAGCTCGGGTACGGTGAACGCGCAATCGGGCTTGGCTATGGGGCAGCGCGTGCGGAAGCCGCAGCCCGAAGGCTTGTTGAGCGGGCTGGGCACGTCGCCCTTGAGGATGATGCGCTCGGCGCGCGTCTTATGCGGGTTCGGCTGCGGCGCCGCGGAGAGCAGCGCCTTCGTATAGGGATGCTTGGGATGCTTGTTGACCTCTTCGCTGGTGCCCAGCTCCACCATGTTGCCAAGGTACATCACGGCGATGCGGTCGCTGATATGCTCCACCACCGCCAGGTCGTGCGCGACGAAGAGATAGGTGAGGTTGAACTCCTCCTGCAGGTCCTGCAGCAGGTTGATTATCTGCGCCTGAATGGAAACGTCCAGAGCGGAGACGGGCTCGTCGGCGATTATGAAAGCGGGGTTGGTGGCCAGGGCGCGGGCCAGGCCGATGCGCTGCCGCTGTCCTCCGGAAAACTCGTGCGGATAGCGCGAGGCGTAGGCCGCGCGCAGGCCGACCTTTTCGAGCAGCCAGGCCACCTTCTCCTTGCGCTCCTTGCGCCGCATGTCGGGCTTGTGTATGTCCAGCGGCTCCTCGATTATGGCCTGCACCGACATGCGCGGGTTGAGCGAGGAGTACGGGTCCTGGAAAACCATCTGTATGCGGGAGCGGAAAGGGCGCATCTCATTGCGCGGCAGGTTGGCTATATCCGTCATGCGGCCCTGGTCGTCCGGGAACAGGACCGAACCGCCGGTGACCGGCGCCAGGCTGATGAGAGCCTTGCCGACGGTGGTCTTGCCGCAGCCGCTCTCGCCTACCATGCCCAGCGTCTCGCCGGGCTTCATCGCGAAAGAGACGCCGTCCACGGCCTTAACCTCGCCTATCTTCTTGAGCAGGAGGCCGCCGTGTATGGGGTAATGGACCTTGAGGTCCTTCACTTCCAGTATATTCGGGGGAGGAAGCTTGTCGCTCATGACTTGCATCCTTTGTCCGCCTTGCAGAGATGGCAGCGGACCTGCCTGCCCGGGGCCACCTCGATCAGTTCGGGTTCCTGCTCGCGGCAGATATCCATGACCTCGGGGCAGCGGGTGTTGTACCTGCAGCCCGCGGGAAAACTGAGTATGTCGGGCACCATCCCCTCGATGACCGGCAGGCGCTTAAGGCCCTCGTTCTTGAAGCCCGGCAGCGAACGCAGCAGGCCTATCGTGTAGGGATGCATCGGCTCGTCGAAGAGGGGCTTTACGTCGGAGATCTCCTGTATCCTGCCGCCGTACATGACGGCCACGCGCTGGCAGGTCTCGGCCACCACGGCCAGGTCGTGGGTGATGAGCAGTATCGCCGCGTCGTGCGTCTTCTTCTTGACCTCCAGCATGAGGTCGAGTATCTGCGCCTGTATGGTGACGTCCAGCGCGGTGGTCGGCTCGTCGGCTATGAGCAGGGCCGGGTCGGAGGCCAGCGCCATGGCGATCATCACGCGCTGGCGCATGCCGCCGGAGAACTGGTGCGGGTAATCCTTGAGACGGGCACGCGGAGAAGGGATGCCGACCAGGCCCAGCATCTCGGCGGCGCGGTCCTCCACCTGCTTCTCGGTGAAGCTTTCCTGGTGGAAGCGGATGGCCTCTTTGAGCTGCCAGCCGATGGAGAAGACCGGGTTGAGCGAGGTCATCGGTTCCTGGAAGATCATCGAGATATCTTTACCTCGTATCTTGCGCATCTCGGGGTAGGAAAGTTTGAGCAGGTCCTTGCCGCGGAAGAGTATCTCTCCCTTCGTTATGCGGCCGGGCGGGTCGGGGATGAGGCGCAGTATGCTCAGCGCGGTGACGGACTTGCCGCAGCCGGACTCGCCGACCAGGCCGAGCACCTCGTTCTCGTTTATATGGAAATCGACGCCGTTGACGGCCTTGGCCGTCTTGTCCTCGATGTGAAAAACGGTCTCGAGGCCTTTTACTTCAAGCAGTTTTTTCTTAGGGGCGGACATCAGCGCAACCTCGAGAAGACCTTGGGATCGAAAGCCTCGCGCACGGCCTCTCCTATCTGCACCACCAGGAACAGCGTGACGGCCAGCGCGATGGAAGGGGTGAGTATGAGGTTCGGGTAATATTTAAGATACTGCATGCCCTGGCTCAGCAGTGCGCCCCAGCTGGGAGTTCCGACGGGCAGGCCGAAGCCCAGGTAGTCCAACGAGACCAGCTGGCCGATATAGGCGACTATGGCGAAGGGAGCGAAGGTCACCACCGGCACCAGCGAATTGGGCAGTATATGCTTCATCATGACCGACCAGTCGGTGGCGCCCATGGCCTCGGCCGCGTGCACGTAGTCGCGGGACTTCTCGCGGTAGAACTCGCCGCGCATGTAGTAGGTCATGCTCAGCCAGGCGCTGAGGAATACCAGCATTACCACCAGGAGCAGAAAACTGGGCTGCACTATGGACGCGACTATCATGATGGTGAAGAGGAAGGGGATGGACCCCCAGATCTCGATCAGGCGCTGCATGATGATATCCGTCCAGCCGCCGAAATAACCCATGATGCCGCCGATCACGATACCGATAGCGTAGCCTATGAAAGAGACCGTCAGCGCGAACGCCAGGGAGACACGGAAGCCGTAGACCAGTTGGGCCACTACGTCGGTACCGGAATCGTCGGTGCCGAGGAAATGGACCCGGTCCGGGTGATGGGGCGGGCTGCCCGGCAGGTCCAGCAGGTGCTCCTTCGGGGAATAGGGATGCAGCGGCATTATTATAGAAGCGTTGCCTTCTGCGAAGGACTTCTTCGCTTTCTCCGCCAGCTCTATATCGGCGTCTATGGCGGGAAGCACGGCCTTGAGGTCCGCGTAGTCCTGCATTTCCTCCCGCGTGGAACCTCCGCCGCCGCGGCGGGAGGCTATCTGCGCCTCGAAATCGGCCCGCTCGGCGCGTAGCGCCTCCAGCTGGCGGTCGAAGACGGACGGGTCCTTCTTCGCGGCCGCGAACAGGCGGTAATCCACCTCGCCGTCGCCGACCTGGCCGAAATCCTTCTGCACGTCTATCCTGCTCAGGTCGGTGAAGAACAGCAGCTTGTCCGTCCACTCGCGGAAGGCGGGAAAGGCGATATTGCCCTCGTAGCGTATCATCAGCGGCTTATTGTTGACTACGAGCTCCAGGAAGAAAGAAGTGACGAACAGCGTGGTTATGATGAGGAAAGAATAATAGCCGCGCTTCATGGTCCTGAAGCGCTTGAAGCGCTTCTGCCAGTGCGGGGCGGGCTTCATGTCGAGACCGAGCGCGCTGCCCGCGCGCAGGACGACGGCGGGCAGCGCCTTATGCGTCAGCAGGTAGCCGGCCGCCAGCACTATTATCGCGCCTATGAACGTGCTCATTTGCCGAACCTTATCCTCGGGTCGACCAGGGCCCACACGAGGTCCGATATTATATTGCCGGTAAGGCGTATGAGCACCATGAAGACCAGCACGCCGAGTATGATCGGGTAATCGCGCTGGATTATGGAGTTATAACCCAGCAGGCCCATGCCCGGGATATTGCAGGTCTTCTCTATAAGGAAAGAGCCGGCGAAAAGCAGGCCCAGCGCCTGGCCGATGCCGACCGTTAGCGGTATCAGAGAATTGCGCATCGCGTGAATGAAGATGACGCGCTTCTCGGAGAGACCCTTCGCGAAGGCCGTGCGGACATAATCCGCGCCCAGATTGTCGAGCAGCGAGTTCTTCATCAGTATCGTCATCGAGGCGAAGCCGCCTATCAGGTAGCCGATGAGCGGGACTATCGTATGGTGAAGCTGGTCGAGTATCTTGGCGAAGAAGCCGAGCTGTTCCCAGTTGTCCGAGCGGAAGCCGCCCAGCGGTACCAGGTCCCAGTAACTGCCTCCGCCGAATAGCATCAGGAGTATCAGGGCGGCCACGAAGCCCGGTATGGAGTAGCCGATGAACACCAGCACCGAGGTGGCGGTGTCGTATCCTGTCTTGTGTTTTATCGCCTTGCTGACGCCCAGCGGCACGCAGACTATCCACGACGCGAAATACCCGATGAGCCCGAAATAGACCGAGATGGGGAACTTGGAGATTATGACGTCGAGCACCGGCTTGCCGTAGACGTAGGACTTGCCGAAGTCCAGCCGGACTATGCCCCAGAGCCAGCGCGCGTAGCCCTCGGGTATGCTCTTGTCGAGATGGTAATAGGCCTTGAGTTCCTTCATGGCCTCTTCGGGGATCTGGACTTCCGTCTCCGGGCCGGCCATGGCGGCGGAGCCGCCCTCCTGCATCATGGCCATCTTTATCTGCATCTGGGCCTGCTCTATGGGCCCGCCGGGCACCACGCGCAGGACGGAATAGACCATGAAGGTTATCGCTATGAAAGTCACCGGTATCAGCAGCAGCCGGCGCAGGAAATACGTGGTCATTCCGTGCATATTCTTTTAGTCCCAGGGCCTCTGTACGGTCTCTCCGACAGGCAGCCGCTCGCCGGTCTCCATGGCTTTTTCCAGCTTTTTTTCTTTGGCGGGGTCCAGCCACCACAGGCTGGTTATGCTCCTGTGATCGCCCACCTTCGAGAAATAAGTGTCCGGGTGGCCGAACTTGTTGTAATAGAGCACGCGGGTGAAGCCGGAGCCCCAGGCCAGCGCGTAGGGATAGGCCCGGAAGATGATCTCGTCTATGCGGCGGATTATGCGCCGCTGCTCCCGCCTGTCCTCGGTGAGGTCGTACTTCTTGCAGAGCGAGTCCACCTCCGCGCTCTTGAACCCGGGCATATTATTGTTATCTTTCTTGTCCGCCAGTTCGGAGCCCCAGGAACTTACCGGGTTTGGGAAAAGAAGGCCGCCCCAGTTCTGGAAATGGATGGTGAAATTACGTTCGCCTATCTTTTTGATAAGCGTGCTGTAGTCCAGCAGTTTGAGGTTCATTTTTATGCCGGCGCGGGCGAGGTCTTCCTGTATGACCTTATGTATGCGGCTGAAGCTGGGCACGCCGTATTCCAGCGTTATCTCGAAGATCTCGCCCTTGTCGTTGACCAGCCAGCCGTCCTTGTTGCGCTTCTTCCAGCCGGCGCGCGCCAGCAGCATCCTGGCCATGCGCGGGTTGTAGCGTATCTTCGGGTTCTCCGGGTTGGCCCAGATGCCGCCCGGGAAATAACTGTCTATGAAGGTGTACTCTCCGAAAAAAAGCTTGTCTATCAGCCGCTCGCGGTTGAAGAGATAGGCGAAGGCCTTGCGCACGTCGCGGTTGTCGAAGGGCGGCTTGCGCATATTGAAGACGAAGCCGCCGAAGCCCTGCGGGGAATCGGTGAAGATCTTGCGTTTCTGTATCCAGCCATTCTTCACCTTCTCGAAATCGGTCTCTTCCACCCAGCGCTGGGCCTTGTTGACCACGTAGTAATCGAGGTCGCCCTTCTTGAACTTCTCGAAAGCCAGTTCCTCGTCGAGTATGAGCTGCCAGTTTATCCTGTCGAAATTATAGAGGCCTATATTGGCGCGCTCGTTCCTGCCCCAGTAATCCTTGCGACGGGTCATCGTCACGGACTGCTGGCTCTTCACGTCCTCGGGCCTGAGTTCGTAGGGGCCGGAACCCATCTGCAGCTTCCAGTTATATTCGTCCAGGTACTTCTCCCCGGTCAGCTTTCCCATCTCCTTGGCCGGGTATATGGCCATACCGCCGAAATAAAGAAAAAGGCGCCAGTGCACTTCCTTTGTCCGCACCGAGACCACGTCCTTCCCCTCGGCAACGGGCTTCTCGAAACTTCCGCCCCAGATCATATTGCTATAGGGGTCCTTGATGTCCTTACGGACGCGGAACTCCCAGGTGGCCACAACGTCGTCGGCCGTGACCGGACTGCCGTCCGCCCAGCGGGCTTTGGGGTTTATATGGAAATAGAAAGTGCGCTTATCCGGAGATATCTTCCAGTAATCGGCCAGGCCCGGTATATATTCCAGCGTTTCCGGGTGCAGACCCACGAGTGATTCGTAGATAAGGCCGTGGACCTCGGCCGTGGTGGACTGGTTGGAGTTGGGTCCCTCGGTACGCAGGGTGGGAGGAAAAGAGGACCAGAAATAGCGCAGCGTGCCGCCCTTCTTCGCGTCGGGCGAGCCGAGCAGCGGGAAGTTCCGGTTGGTTTCCCAGCCGGCGGGGTCGAACGCGGCCGCCGGCCCTGCGGCGGCGGATAGGATCAGGATCGCTGCTGCGGCTATATTCCTCAAACTGTTCCCCTTTCCTTTTTACCCAACGGTAAACGTTGCGTATAAAATAGCAAATATCACGGCCGACTGGAAGCCCGCGCGGGCGGGGCGGCTGTATACAAAATCACCTTGTAATACGGCGTGCCGTCTGCAAGACTATTTACAAGGTGAGGGAAACGGCGATACGACGGGAGCGCCCCGGTCGTAAAGCCGGGGTTCCTTACCATCCCGAGGGGGCCTTGTGAACGCGGCTCATGGCGGACTCGACATACTGCTGGTGGACGACAACGAAGACGACCTCCTGATGGCCAGGAAGGTCTTTTCGCGGCTCCCTTTCGCCCACAGGCTGACGACCGCGTCCTGCGCCGCCGAAGCCCTGGACTACCTGCGCCGCTCGGGCGGCCACGCGGGCCGCAAGGGCGGACAGCCGCATCTTATACTTCTGGACATCAATATGCCGGGCATGGACGGCTTCGGGCTGCTCCGGCTGCTCAAGGCCGACCCCGAACTGAGGAAGGTCCCGGTGATAATGCTGACCACCTCCGCCTCGCGAGACGACGTGCGCAAAAGCTACGAATGCGGAGCCGCTTCCTTTATAACCAAACCTGAAACCTTCGAGGGATTCAGCGGCCTGATGAAGCAGTTCGCCGGCTACTGGCTTTCCGTTTCCGCCCTGCCGCAGCCGGGCGAATGATCAGGCCGCGGCGGCCCGGCGTTTACCGGCCTCCGCGCAAAGCCTGCGGGCCATGTCCAGCGCGACCGATACTATTTTCCAGGCCTGCTTGAGATCCGTGCTGTAGCCGCCGTTGCGGTCGGCGCGCTGGCGTATCACCAGCACGTCCACGTCCTCGGCGGGAGCCGGCTCGTAAACGGGGCCGTAACCGGCCAGTCCGATGAGCTTGAAAAGTCCGCCCCTCGCGCTCCTGTCCTCCGGCACCTTGTACGCGGCGTGGTTATCGAAGAAAAGCGAGCCTTTTCTGGCTATTATCACGCAATACAGGTAAGGATGGTCCGTACCCTTGACGGAATTTATGGAGAGTTGGACCTGCAGTCCCATGAAGTCGTCCGGGGCTCCGACCAGTTTAACCATCAGCCTGGCGTCCTCCGGGACCTTCTTCCCGTCAGCCGTGGAACGCAGTCCGAGCATGGGATGGACCTGCACGTCGCTGGGCTCCTCCAGAAGCCGCATCATCTCCTGCAGATGCTTTATCTTGATAAGCAGCTTGTCGCGGGTCAGATACTCCCTGACGCCGGTCAGCCAGAGCGGCAGGAGCAGCACGGCGGCATCGAGGGACGGATAGACCCAGAAATCCAGCGGCAGGGCCATTTTCACTAAGAGCAGGAAATAGCCGGCCAGGCCGACCACAACCAGCGCCGCCAGGACGGCCAGGCCGGCCGGATTGCTGAAATCGAAAGCGTCTCTGTCCCAGCTCTTGAGCGCCTCGGCCTTCGCCTTCACCTTGCGGTATTCGTCCGGCGTGACGCGTACCCAGTCCACTCCGGGCGCCAGTTCCGGACGGGCGTCGTAGCCGCTGACTATGCCCAGCAGCGAAGCGACGACCAGCAGCGCCAGGCCCGTCCAGAAAGAGAACAGCAGCTGCACGGCCAGGCCGGCGGGCAGCGCGGCGGCTATGACCGCCATCCTCAGGCGGTACGGCATCCCCTTGGCGAAAAAGAACTTTATCTCGCCCTGTTTTTCAGGCGGCGGGAACAGCGGCATCTCTGCCTCCTTTGATATAGGCCGGCGCGGCCTTCTCCAGTTCGGCGTGGCCGGCCTTGGCCCAGTAAAGCGGGCAGCCGCCGTTGCACAGCGGCAGGTCGGCGCAGCCGGCGCAGAGCCGGTGAGCGAAACCCTTGCGGCGGAACCAGGCTGGGCGTTCGGCTTCCCACAGTTCGCGGAACCGGCCCTCGTATTCAAGAAGATTACCGAGGGGCTCCGGGTAGCTGGAGCAGGGCAACAGGTCGCCGTTGGGCGCGGAGCTCAGCAGGCCGTCGCAGGCCGCGCAGCCTTTGTTTCCCAGCCCCAGCGGCACGGGATTGAAGACGCACATGGGCGTCGGGGAATACCACATGAACTCCAGCCCCCTTTCTTCCGCCAGCCGGGCGGCGGCCAGGGCTACATCCCCTATCTCCGAATAGGAAATGAAAGTCTCCCTCATGTTCTCATCGGCGGATCCGACCGGCATCAGCATGTTCATGGAAAACTTGTCCGACCCGAGGGCTTTGACCGCGTCCAGCAGCGGCTCCAGCGCGTCCTTGTTCAGCGCCGAGACCGTGGTGTTGGTATGGACGCGCAAGCCGGCGGCGTGCAGATTCCGCGCGCCGGCCAGGCATTTTTCGAAGGCGCCCGGGACCGCGGTTATCCTGTCATGCAGTTCCGCCGTGCCGGCCTCCAGGCTGACCTGCGCGGAATCGAGGCCGGCTTCTTTCAGACGCCGGGCCAGTTCCGGCGTGACCAAAGTGCCGTTGGTTATCAGGTTGGCCCACAGCCCCAGCTTTTTAGCCTCGGCTACGAATTCCGGCAGCTCCGGGCGCAGGCAGGGCTCGCCGCCGGTGAAGCTTACCGAAGGGACCTGCGCCTCGACGGCTATCATGCGCAGCAGCCGGACGATGTCCCCGGCGGGAAGTTCGTCCGCCGACGGGTCCTTGCGGCAGCCGCAGGCGGCGTAGCAGAAGCGGCAGGCCAGGTTGCAGCGGTATGTCAGGGCTATCTCGCTGAGCACGGGCAGTTTATTGTAGGGCAGCGCGAAAGGGACCTTCTCTATGCCGGCGTGGCCGAGAGACTCGTTGTAGCGTCCTTTCATCAGGCAGGCGAGGCCGTTGAAGAACTCGTATATGTCGGCGGCAACTCTCTCCGGGTCCGGGAACTTCGGCGGTATCTCCAGCACGCTGCGCCCCGAGAAAGCGTGCTCCAGCAGCTTCGCTCCCTGCTCGTTGACTTTATAGGCCTGGTTGGGGATCTTGATGAGCAGGTTATCTTCGCGGCGTACGCGGAAATAAGGCTTTATCTCCGCGGCGTAGCCGTCTATCCATGAAAGTTTTTCGCGCCAGTCCATAAAGTTTAATGTCCCCCGCCGCTGACGCAGGCCGAGTGACAGGCCCCGTGGCAGGCCGAATGGCAGGCGCTGTGGCAGGCCGAATGGCAGGCGTCATGGCAGGCGCTATGGCAGGCGTCGTGACAGGCGTCGCGCGCGAACGCCCCCTCGTAGCAGGACTGCGAAGCGCGGAAGCCGTCGAAATTAAGTGCCCCCGCGTCGCCCATGGACCCTTTCAGGCCCTCGCTGAGCGCGCCGGAATTATCGTAGCGCCGGTCATCGATACGCGAATAGCGTCGCCGGTAGCCGCCCCAGTACCAGCCGTGATCGGTCTCGGCGCCGCGCGGAACCTCGGTCTCGGCCTTCTTCCGGTAATAAGCCCTGGTCGCCTCCAGGTCCGCGTCCCAGATCTTCTGCTCCATACCGGCGGCGATGTTCTTGACCATCTCCTTTAGCGCGGCTTCGTCCACCGAGCCGTCGGGCTTTATGCCGCCGAGCAGCAGCGTCTCGTACGGGTCGTTGCTGGCGTAGATATGCGGCGGCTTGCTGACGCGCAGCGGATCGGCGCTTATTATCTTCACCAGTCCTTTGCGCTCCATATTCCCCAGTATCAGCGCGCCCAGTTCGGCCAGCGGCAGGCCCAGCATGACGCCGGCCTCTATCGGGCTGAGGTCTTTGGCGATCTTGCCGGCCTTGCGGAAGGAACTGACCTGGGCCTTGGGCGGCTCCCACTCGGTGCCCTCCCAGTTAACCTCCGAGATACCCGCCTGAGCCACGAGCATGGAGTTATGCTTGCGCGTCATTACCACGAAAGGCAGCACGCCGAAGAAAGCGGCGAAGACCAGGACCAGGAAGAAGGACTCGCCGCGCGATATGGGCAGCGAGGCCAGCATGCCCCCGGGGAAATAGCGGCCAAGGTAATAGTTCTCCGGCGCGGCCCTCCAGGGGCCCTTCGGCGTTCCCGCCAGCATTCCGGCCGAAGCCATCGTCTGGAGATCGAAGATCCGGGCGTCGATATACGTCTGTACGCGGAAATGGAATTTCGTGCCCGCGCCCTTCTTGTGGTAGCGCACGGTGAACAGGCGCTCCCCGGCCTCGTTGACCGTCTCGGGATAATCGATAAGGTAGCGCTCGTTGACGAATTTCTCGGTCATGAACGAAAGACGCGCCGCGGCGGATTCGCCCGTCTCACCGGGCAGGAGAACGGCTGGATAGATCACTTTCACCGTAAAGTGCTCGAGCGGTTCGTCCCACTGCACCGGGGACCAGTTGAAGACCGCCAGCCGGCGCTCGCCGGCCATGGTCTGGGTCAGCGGACCGGCCGCCTGAAAATCGGCCGCGTAACGGAAGAAATAGGTTATGTCGCCGTTATCGAAGCTGCGGCCGTCGGCCAATACGACGTCGTACTTGCGCCCTGAGACGTGCTTTATGTCCAGGCCGTAGCGCCTGTCCATATCGTCCACGGCGTAGGACCCCTTCAGGTCGAACAGCGGCGGCTCGGCCGCGCCTTCGAAATAGAAGCCGTGGAAGTCCATGCCGGAGACGCCGACGCGCAGAGCGTAGGCGACCTGTCCGCGCCCGTCGCGGTCCAGGATCACTTCGGTCTCGCACCATTTAAAGTCGTAGCCAGCAGACGCGAAGGAAGGCAGGCAGCAGAAAATGAACAGTATCGCTTTTTTCATCATACCCCTCGACGGCCGGAACGGGGACGCCATGCGGCCTGGGGTCCCCCTCCGATGCCGGATTTTTATTATAATATCAAAATAGCGGAGACGGAGTTAGCGGAGGACCAAAATGATCAAGATCGTCAAACAATACAGCGTTTTCCTGCCGAACATCCCGGGCGCGCTCAGCAAGTTCGTGGAACTCTTCTCCAAGGAGGGCGTCAACATCATCGGCATAGCTTCCGAGATACGCGACGACTCGGGGATAGTCCGCATAACCGTGGACACCGACCGCAAGATCAGCTACCTGCTGACTAACGCCGGTTTCACCACGGTCGAGACCCAGATGATAATGATCGAGCTGCCCGACAAGCCGGGGACTCTCTTTAAACTCACTTCGATGCTGGCCGACAACGGCATCAACATCACCACGGTATACGGCACCACCTATACCGGTTCCATCGGCCACCTGCTGCTCAACGTCTCCGACGCCAACAAGGCGCTGGAACTTATAAAGGGCCTGCTGGAAATCAAATAGCCTGGACGGACGGAAAAAAGAAGAAGGCCGCCGGTCTCCCCGGCGGCCTTCTCATTTCCCGGCGCGGCCCTCAGACCGGCCTGCGGAATATCCCGGAACCCGGCGGGTCCTCCGTGAAGCCGACGCGCCGCAGGTAGCCGGAGTGCATCCCCGGGCCGGCGGCGGCGCGGAAACAGGAGAACCCCCGGAACATGTCGGGATGCAGGCCTTTGTTGAAAAGAAAACGAGCGCTCTTGAGGTCGCGGTAATCCTCTATCACGAAGTCGAGGTGGATCCGTATCTCGGGGGGCTCCTCGGTATAGACAAAAAGCCCGACGGGCATCAGGTTGCGCAGGATGAAGACGCACCTGGGGTCCTTGAGTTCCTTCAGGTCGAACTCCGGGAAGAACTGCCAGACTCCGCGCGCGTAATACGCCAGGAAGTTGGCCAGCAGCGGGTCGCCGGGTCCGACCGGCATCAGCCTGAAAATATCCGCCCGGGACTTCAGGCGGACTATGTGCCAGGCGTCTATAAAGGCTATGAACGCGTTGACGGCCAGCACGGGCCAGATCCCGGCCATGGCGGCGTAGACCACGAAAACGAGCGCGCCGGCCAGGTTGAGCACGCGCAGGCGCAGCACGTTGCTGGTCAGCAGCGAGACCGCGACCAGCGCAGACGCGGCGTAGCCTATCAGTTCGATCATGTGTCGGCCAGCCCGAGCTCGTCCCCGGGCAGGAGATTATCCAGGCTCCAGGGCACCATCTTGGCGAAACTGTCGAGGATGATCACCGCGTTGCAGTTGGCGTCCCTGGAGGAAGCCCTGCGGATCCTGTCGGCCATCGCCCTGTTAAGCGTCTCTATGTCGGCGTAGGCGCGCCTGAGCCGGTCCAGGGTCCAGTCGGGCTCCTCTCCCCGGCGCATGGAGAGGTACTGCCGGGTGAGGTACGAGGATACGGACCGGTACACGGTCTCGTTGAGGGAGGCGAAAGGAAGGTGATGCCGCGCCATCGGCGTGAGGACCTCCATCACGGGGCAGCCGCTGGTGACCATGTATATACCGATGATGGAACTGAGCGCGCTCTGCAGGCTGACGCGCTTGAAATATTCCCGCTCGTCGGAGATAACCCGCGCCTCCACCGGCATGACGGAGGATTTGTCCCCGAACCTGGCCGCGACGCCGGAGAGGTTCACCGCGACGGGGCAGTATTTCTCCGAAGCCGCGTCGAAAGGGCAGACGGGGCATTTACAGCAGTCGAGCAGCGTCCACGCCGGCGGCTCCCCGGCCGGCGGCGCCATGACGCGCAGGGAAGCGGGGTCCAGCTTTATGTCCACCGCCGTTTCCGCGCCGTCCTCGAATTTAATTTCGTACCTGTATAGCATGGTTCTCCCGCCCCGCGTTACGAGGGACAGTATATTTAATTTGAGGCCGGGATTCAGCCCGCCCCGGGATTTCCTCTGGCCCTCCGGGCGTTCCTGTGGTAAAATATACCCTTAACTCCCCAAAAAAGGCGGTGTCGTAATGTCCAATGAAACCAGGAAATGGGTTGATGATCTCGCGCCGGTGCCCGCCAAGCCGCGCACAAGCCTCGGCATAGCCGAGATCAAGCTCGGCGGCGGCCAGGTCCTCAAGGCCGTCGGCCTGGTCTACGGCATCGAGCACATGATAACCGGCGAAGGGTTCGAGGCGAACCTCTTCCTGGACGTCTACAACCAGCGCATCAAGATCCTGGACTACAAGGCCGAAGATTTCCGCGGCATGATCCTCGCGGTGCGCGAGATCTCGGAGGCCAACCAGTTCGACAAGATCATCTGCATGGCCGGCCGCGACGACTGGCAGCAGTTCCTGCGCTACGGCTACGTTCTGGAGGCCGTACTGAAATACTATCACCAGGGCAGGGACGCCTTCGTGGTCAGCAAGTTCCGCTCGCAGGAGAGGCTGAATTCCGCCTCCATGATGGAGGAGATCCTGCTCATAGAGAACGTCATGAACGAGCCCGCCGACGCGGAGCGCAAGCCCCTGCCGGAGGGGATGAACATCCGCATGGCGGAAAAAAAGGATATCGGTCAGCTGATAGAACTTTACAAGGGCGTTTTCGAGTCCTACCCCTCCCCGCTTATACACCAGAGCTACCTGGAGACGATATTCCAGACGGACAGCCTGTTCGCGGTCTGCATGGAGGGGGACCGGATAGTTGCCGCAGCCAGCGCGGAACTGAGCCACCAGAACCTGGCGGCGGAACTGACCGACTGCGCCACGCTGCCGGAGAAGCGCGGCAAGGGCCTGATGAGCCACATCCTGCGTTTCCTGGAAAAAGAACTGGTCCTGCGCAAATACCGCTGTTCCTACACGATGGCCCGAGCGCGCAGCTTCGGCATGAACATGGTTTTCCACCAGCTCGGCTACGAGTTCATGGGCCGCATGACCAACAACTGCGACATCTTCGGCGCTTTCGAGGATATGAACATCTGGGTGAGGAACCTGGAAGCCTGACTACTCCGCGAGCCTGAAACGGATGCGCAGGACCCCGTCGGCGAAGCCGGTGGATACTACGCGGAAGCCCCCTATCTCGTCGGTGCTTTTGACATGAACCCCTATGCAGGGGCAGGCGTCGTAAGCCCCCACCTTCACCACCCTTAATCTTTCGCCGGTCGCGCCCTCCGGCAGACGCCCGAGGTCGAACCTGGCGGCGGCCTCTTCCCTGGGCCAAAATTCTTCCGTCACGGGAAGGTCGGCCTTTATCGCCTCGTTCACCAGCCTCTCCAGTTCCGTCCTTTCCCCCGCGGTCAGGTCGCGCTCGAAGCGGTAGTCGCACTTGGATTTTTTCCTCTCTATGTGCGAACTGAAGGCCCTTTTCCCGCCGAACATCCGCGCCATTCCCGCGTTGAGCAGGTGCTCGGCCGTGTGCATGCGCGGGTCGGAGTATTCTTTCATTTTCACATGATACCAAAACGCGGACTCATTGAAATTACGGGCCGCTTTTTATACTCTTTCGGGAGAAGGGGACTGGAGGCGGGAGGCGCGTCAGCCGGCGCCGGAACATATGGGGACCGAGAACAGGGGTTTCACTCTTATAGAATTACTGGTGGTGGTGCTGATAATAGGCATCCTCGCCTCCGCCGCCGTACCGCAGTACTTCAAGGTGGTGGAGCGCTCCCGCGTGACTGAGGCGAAGAGCATGTTCGCCTCGGTCAAGGCGTCTCAATCCCGCGTTATGGCAAAGACCGGCGCCTACACCGGCGACTGGAGCATTCTGGACATAACCTTCCGGGACACGGAAGGGAACCCCTGCGCCGGCACAGGCGAATGCGAACAGCGTTTCTTCGCCTACTCTCTCGATACCAACGGGAGCATCTACGCCGTAAGGAAGTCCACCCCTCCCCCCCCGTCCGTCTACGGCAGCTATGTTATTATTTTCGATATAACCACCGGCGGAGCCCTCTGCACCCAGGCGAACTGCGTGCTCGACCTGATCTGAATGGATCGCTCCCCGGCCAGGAGACTGAAATGAAAATACGCTTTATCCTTATCGCGGCGACCGCGCTGATGTGCGCGGGGTGCGAACAGATAGTAGACAAGGAGGCCGCGCGGAAAAAAATAGCCGCGGCCGAAGAAGCGGCGGCGCTGGCCCGCGAGCGCTTCGAGAACAGGGGTACTACCGATTCCGAGGGATCCCTTAAAACGGGAAAAGCGCTGACGGAGCTTCTCTGCTCGTCCCGGGATTTGGTCGAGGATATAGAGAACAACATGTACTTGTTGGAGGCCCTATCGGGACCCGGCAACGATCCGGGCGCGGCTCAGCTTCAGCGAGCAGAACTCCGGGCGCGCTACAGGGCGTTCCTGGAGCAGGCCCTGCCCAGCCACGGCTCCTCTTACGAGGAGTTCGCCGCCTACACCAAAGCGACGGGAACCGGCAACCCCTCTCCCGAATCGAAACGGGCGCTGGGGACGCTGATACGCGGACAGTGCCCGGAACGCGATAAGACCAGGATAGAAAATGCGGCTTACGGCCTGATGAAATTGTGCGAGGGCCGTAAGGGCTGACACGTTAGGGGCTCGTTTTAAAAGAGGATTACGGCCGGGTGAGTTTCTTGTACTTGATCCGGTGCGGCACCAGCGCGGCGTCGCCCAGGCGCTCGCGGCGCGCGGCCTCGTAATCCGAGAAGTTCCCCTCGAACCATACAACTTTGCTGTCTCCCTCGAAGGCGAGGAGGTGCGTCGCTATGCGGTCCAGGAACCAGCGGTCGTGGCTGATGACCACGGCGCAGCCGCCGAAGTTCTCGAGCGCCTCTTCCAGCGCGCGCATCGTGTTGACGTCCAGGTCGTTGGTCGGCTCGTCGAGCAGCAGGACGTTGCCTCCCTCTTTGAGCATGGCGGCCAGGTGAACGCGGTTGCGCTCGCCGCCGGAAAGCTCGGACACTTTCTTCTGCTGGTCCTGGCCGGTGAAGTTGAACCGGGCCACGTAGGCGCGGGAATTCATTTCGTGCTTGCCCAGTTTCACTATATCCAGCCCGCCGGAGAGCACTTCCCAGACGCTCTTGTTCGGGTCCAGTGTGGACCTGCTCTGGTCTGAATAGCCGATCTTGACCGTCTCGCCGACGCGGAAATCGCCGGCGTCGGGTTTCTCCGAGCCGGTTATCATCTTGAAAAGGGTCGACTTGCCGGCGCCGTTGGGACCGATGACGCCGACTATGCCGCCGGGCGGCAGCGAGAAGCTCAGGTCCTCCATAAGTATCTTGTCGCCGAAGGCCTTGCTCACGCCCTTGGCCTCTATGACCACGTTGCCCAGACGCGGGCCCGGCGGGATGTATATCTCGAGGTCCTTCACGAGCTTGTCGGAACCCTGCTCCAGCAGCTGCTCGTAGGCGCTGATGCGGGCCTTGCCCTTGGCGTGGCGGCCCTTGGGGCTCATGCGTATCCATTCCAGTTCCCGCTGCAGCGTCTTCTGCCGCTCGGTCTCGGCCTTCTCCTCCTGCTTCAGCCGCTGCTCTTTCTGCTCCAGCCAGGAGGAATAATTGCCCTTCCACGGTATGCCCTGTCCGCGGTCGAGTTCCAGTATCCAGCCGGCCACGTTGTCCAGGAAATACCGGTCGTGCGTCACGGCGATGATGGTTCCCTCGTATCCCCGCAGGTGATGCTCCAGCCAGGCCACGGATTCGGCGTCGAGGTGATTGGTCGGCTCGTCCAGCAGCAGGATATCGGGCTTCTGCAGCAGCAGCCGGCACAGCGCCACGCGGCGGCGCTCACCGCCCGAGACCTGCTTTACAGGAGTGTCGCCGGGAGGGCAGCCCAGCGCGTCCATCGCCTGCTCGAGCCGGGAGTCGATATCCCAGGCGTCCAGCGCGTCTATCTTCTCCTGTATCTTCGACTGCTTCTCTATCAGCGCGTTCATCTCGTCGTCCGACATCGGCTCGGCCAGCTTCTCGCTGATGGAGTTGTAATCCCGGAGAGCGTTCATCGCTTCGGGGACTCCCTCCTCCACTATTTCCTTGACGGTTTTGGAGTCGTCGAGTTTCGGTTCCTGTTCCAGCAGGCCCACGGTATAGCCGGGAGAGAGCACCGTCTCTCCCTTGAAATCCTGGTCGACGCCGGCGAGTATGCGCAGCAGCGAGCTCTTGCCCGAGCCGTTGAGGCCCAGCACGCCGATCTTGGCGCCGTAAAAATATGAGAGGTATATGTCCTTGAGTACGGCTTTTTTGTCGTAGTGCTTGCTCACTCCGACCATCGAGTAGATAACTTTCTTATCGTCTTTTGTTTCGGCCATGATACGGGTCCTTTGCGGCGGAATTTACGCTAATAGTATACCTAAATCGGCCGCCGGGGTCAGTCCGGCATGACGGGGGCCGGCGCGGAGGGCGCCGTCTTTTTGCGCCGCCCGTCGTCCACGGCCAGGGCGGTAAGCAGTCCGGCGACGGACAGCAGCGAGGCCGCGATGAACACCGATCTGTAGCCGTAGGCCGCCCACAGCAGGCCCCCCAGGGCGGGCACGGTCATCGACACCGCGTGGTCGATGGTAACGCCGAAGGAGACGCTGGGGGCTATGTGTGACTTTTCCTCGACTATCCGGTTGAGATAGGTGGTGCGCGCTATGCGCGTGGCGAACATCAGGTTATCGAGTATGAAGAGAAAGTACAGCAGGGGCCTGAACGAAGTGAAAGCGAACCCGGCGCAGATGCCCAGAAGTATCAGCGCGTCGGCGATGAACATCCTCCGCTCGCCGATGCGGTCGGTCAGTTCGCCGAAGACCTGGCGGAACACGACGCCGGCCGCGGCGGCCGCCATGGCCAGCGCCGCCATCAGCGCCGGGCTTGCGCCGAAAACCGTGACCAGCACCCACGGGGCGAAGGTAAGGAAGATCTGCTTGCGCGCCCCGAAAAGGATATTGAGCAGGTAGTACCACTTGTACCGCCAGCGGAAAACGAAGCGCTTGCCGGCCGAGACCCGGTCCTCGGCCGAGGCGGGGATGCGGGCGAACAGCGCCGCCGAGGCGACGGAAGCCGCGGCCGCGAAGAGGAAGGCTCCCTTGTAAAGCCAGGGGCCGGCCGCCTGGGCCAGCAGCCAGACGCAGCCGGCGCCGGCTATGGCGGCGAAGTTGGTGACGCCGCTGATCTGGCCGAGCCGCCGGCCCTGGCCGCCTTCTTTGGCGAAGCGCAGGCCCATCACGCTTTCCACCGTCATGAAAAGGTGGCTGCCGGAACTCCAGATCAGCATCCACATGAGCATCAGGTGATAGGAAGGAGAGAGGAAAGCCAGGCCGGCGACGCCCGCCGCGGTCAGGAGACTGGTGATCACCGCCCATTGCCGCACCGGCAGGGCGGCCAGCAGGCCGGTCATGAACACCACCAGGAAGCCGGGCAGTTCGCGGGGGAACTCCAGGAAGCCGCGCTGCTCCGAGGTGAGACTGAAGGTGTCGTTCAGGTAATTGTTGAAGGCGGCCGAGATCACCCCGGCGTTTATGCCCAGCAGCAGCACGCCCAGCAGGAAGGCCTTGAAGGCGGGGTCCGCGGCCCTCCACCGCGCCGGCAGCCCCCTCACGCTGAAAAACCCATTTCTTTTGCGGCCTGCCGGCGCTTGTCCGGCTCGAGGAACGAGCCCTCGACGGCGCAGCGCCGGCAATATTCGAGGTCGGCGGGAGAGAGGCCCAGCGGGCCCAGGGCAAGGGCGTATTCGCGGTTGAGATCGGTGTCGAGTATCTCGGGGTCGTCGGCGCTTATAGAGCATTTGAGCCCGGCGCCGATGAACTTTTTAAGCGGGTGGACCTCCGGCGACTCCACCGCGCGCGTGAGATAGTTGCTCCAGGGATTGGTCTCCACGGTGACGCCGGCCAGGCGGATCATCTCCATGGTCCGGCCGGTGCGGTCTTCGGCGGCCTTTACGCCGTGGCCTATGCGGCGGGGCTTGAGCAGTTCCAGCGTTTCCCTCACCTGCGGATAGTCCCCCTCCTCGCCGCTGTGGACGGTCAGGGGCACGCCGGCGCCGCGGAGCTTTTCCGCCAGCGGGGCGTAGAGCCGGGCGGGGAAGGACTTCTCCCCCTCTGCCAGGTCGAAGCCGATTATCTTTTTCCGGTTCTCTATCGCGAATCCGGCGGTGCGCTCCGCGGAAGCGGCGCCGAGACCGCGCGAGGCTATGACTATGACTCCTCCGACGAAAGGATGGCGCGACTCGAAGCGTCTGAATACGGAATTTATTATGTCCAGCGATCTGCGCCAGTCGAGGTCCTTGCCGGAGAGCATGAAGTCGGGGCTGAAACGCAGTTCGAGCAGGCGGATGTTCTCGTCCCGGAAAGCCGTCTCCAGCGCCTCCCAGGTTATTTCCTCCACGGCGTCATAGGAAGCGAAAGCGGCCTGGGCTATGGAGAACATCGCCAGCACTTCGTCGAGCGAGCCCATGGGCGACTTCAGCCTGGTATATTTCTCCAGTTCGGCGGGATCGAAGGAGGGGAGTTTCGCCCCGTGTCGGGACGCCAGCCTTATTATCGTCGGTATGGAGACGCAGCCCTCCAGGTGGCGGTGCAGCTCGGCCTTCGGGAGGGCCGCCTCTTTTTCCGCGGGCGCCGGGCGGCTGAACGGGGCCGGCACCTTATTTACCCAGTATCGAATCCAGGCGTTTCTGCGCCCTGGAGGCAAGTTTGTCGTCCCGGTATTTCTCCGTGAGTTCCAGGTAATACCGCCTGGCCATATCGTAGTTCCGGGCCTTTTTCCAGGCCTCTCCCGCGGCGTACATGGCGCGCGGGGCCTGCCCTTCCCCCTCGTATTCGGCGGCTATCTTGTCGTAGATAGCGGCTTCGGCCGCGGCGTCCTCTATGTCCCTGCGGGTTATTTCGGCCGCCAGGAACAGCGCTTCGTGCCCCTTCTCCCCGCCGTAC
>JAVVFK010000029.1:0-16722 GCA_032251015.1 Elusimicrobiales bacterium | reverse complement strand
GGCGTGACCGTGTTCACCGCCGGCCTGCCCGCCTCCGCCGCGAAACTCCGGGCGCTTAAAAAATCCGGCGTCGCCTCATTCGAACTGAGCCTCTATGGCCGGCCAGCGGTCCATGACGCCGTGACCGGGCTGGAAGGTTCGCAGGTGAGGACGCTGGCGGCGGCGGCCCGCATGAAAAAAATGGGTTTCAAGGTGAAACTCAAATGCCCGCTCATGTCCGTCAACGCCGGCGAGGCCGCCTATGTTATCGGAAAGGCGAAGGCGGCCGGCTTCGAATATTCGTTCGATATGGCACTGGCCCCGGGGAACGACGGCGACAGGTCGGCGCTGGCGCTCAAACCGACGGCCGTCCGGCTTAAAGAGCTGCTCGCGCTCCCGGCCCTGCGGCCGGAGCCGAACCCGGAAGGCGGTGCGGGGGACCTGATTTGCGGCGCCGGGCGCAATACGATAGCTTTCGCCCCGGACGGTACGGTCTATCCCTGTCTTCAGTTGCCGCTGCCCGTCGGCAATGCCGCCAAGAGGCCGCTGTCCCGCATCTGGAGAAATTCCGGCCGGCTGCGCTGGCTGCGCTCCCGCCGCCGCCGGCACATAGAAAAGTGCCGGTCCTGCGGATTATGGGCGGTCTGCTCGCGCTGTCCGGGTCTCGCCCTCCTGGAGGACGGCGACCTTATGGGCCCGTCCTCGCAGGCCTGCCTCTCGGCCCGGCTGGTCCCGGGGCGGACCAAAAGGGCGCATAACTAGCTTTTTCCGGCACTTGACAGCGCCCGTCGGAGTGCTATACTATAAAAGAATCAATGGACGGCGCCCGCCCGGGGGCGCTCTATTTTTGGTTTTTCATCGGACACGATATATCCAATGAGGACACTATGCCCGTCAAAATGAACCGTACCCTGGCTTACGGCCTATCCTGTCTCGACTACCTGGGACAGAATAATGGCGGGCAATGGAACCAGGTCTGCGACATCTGCCGCTACCAGGGATTGCCGGTGGCGTATTGCAACAAAGTTCTTCAGGCATTGGTCCACGCCGGTTTGGTAGAATCCCAGAAGGGGAAAGGGTACCGGCTCAACAAAGAACTCGACGATATCAGCGTATGGGAGCTGATGGAGGCTTTCACGCTGAACGGCGCGCCTAAGGCCGGCCGCGAGGAGGTTTCCGGCAAGCTTTACCATAAGCTCCGGGAGCGTGTGAACCACTGGCTGGTCGGTCTTACGGTCAGGGATATAGTGGAAATGGTCAGGGAAGAGGAGAAGGGTAAATAAACTTATGACCGCCTGCGGGACGGGAAAAAGAAAGAGCCGCGGGGGCCTGTCCGGCCTGCCGCGCCTCCTCTTTTATTTCCTGTTCCCGTCCGCGCTTCTGTTTCCCTCGGCGCCCGGGGCTATGGCCCAGACCAGGGTCTACCTGGGGGACACTTCTTCCTCGCTGAATACGGGGGCCGACGACGAGCGGCGGCTCAACCGCCTGCCCGGCGCTTCGGAGATCGCCTATTCCAAGGATACGGTCTCCGGCCCCGTCACGCCTCCCGACGCCGTTTCGCAGCTGACCCGTACTCCGGCGGGCGCGGGAGTGATATGGTACTCGGATCCGCTGGACGCGGTGACGATAAGCGGCAACGTGACTTTCAATGTCTGGTCCTATGAGACCAGCAACCGCGCCAATGCCGGCATCACGGGCGAGCTGCTCAGGGCCGGGCCCGACGGCGGCGTGATCTCCGTGATCGCGCCCGTCCACGCTCCCGGCGAGCTGGGCAAGTCGATGGCCCTGGAGACCTGGGTGCGCACACCGGCCCCGACCGCTCTGGCCAACGGCGACAGGCTGGCCCTGCGCCTGCATATGGCCGACGGCGGCGGCACCATGCTGAGCGGCTATTCCGTGATCGTCTCGCTGGACGGGCCTACGGCCGGCGCCAGCGGCGATACCTGGTTCCAGGTGGCCGAGGCGCTGGCGCCCGCCAGGCCCTCGACGGGCTCCATAACCGGCCTCGCTCAGACGCAGTTCACCGCCACCTGGTCGCTGGTGGACGGCGCCACCGGCTATACCCTGGCCGTGTCGCCCAATCCCGGGGCTTCGCCGTCTCCAATCAGCGCTTCCGCCGATACCGGCGATGTTTCCGCCCCGCTGTCGCCGCTGACCTCCAATACCACTTACTATTCTTTCGTCCGTACCCACGGGCCCGGCGCCTCCAGCTCCTGGGCGGCCTGGCCGGCGCTGGTGACCCCCGCGTACGCGCCGTCTTTTACGGAGTTCACCGGCGTATCCTCCTATTCCGCCGTTTTCAACTGGTCCGACGGAGGCAATCACGCGGCGACTCTCTACCGCGTGGTGATGTCGACGGCCTCCGACCCCCTGGCCCCGTTCGGCGCCCCTGTCACTTCTTCGTTCACTTACGATACCTTCCTCTCCTCTTCAGGGCTGATGGCGAACACCGCTTACAATTTCCGCGTCGCCGCGGTGAACCGTGCCGGGGTTTACACCGCGTATACCCCGATAGTCTCGACTTATACGCTGGCGGCCATGCCTATGGCCGAGCCCTTTTCCGGCGTGTCGGGGTCCGGCATTACCGCCTCCTGGACTTCGGGCGGAAATCCTTCCGGTACCCTGTACCGGCTGCTGGTATCCACCGCGCCCGATCCGGACGCGCCCGGCGGCGCGGCCGTGACGCAGCATGAGACTTACAACCTGTCTTTGAGTACCGCCGGCCTGGCCTACAATACGACCTATTATTTCAGGGCTTCGGCCGTTAACGGCGCCGGCGCGGCCGGCGCTTATTTCCCCGCGGCCTCCACCTCCACCCTGGCCGCGGCACCGATTTTCTCCGCCTTCAGCGAGGAGACTTATTCGTCCATGCGTTTCGCCTGGACCTCGGTCAACCCGGCGGGCACCCTTTACCGCGTCCTTTCTTCGACCGCGGCGGACCCGTCGAGCCCGGCCGGAGAGGCGGTCGCTTCTTCGGATACTTACAGCCTGTTTCTTTCCTCCTCCGGTCTGGCCGCGGACACGCGGTATTATTTCCGCGCCGCGGCCGTCAACCATAACGGCGTGGTCACGGCCTACTCTTCGCCGCAGGGGCGGGCCACGCTGCTGGAATTCCCGCCGGCCGCGCCGGCCTTCGGGACGGTGACCGGGACCGCCATCGGATTCTCTTTCTCGCCCAACGGCAACCCGGACGGGACTCTTTACCGGGTTGTCTCCTCGACGGCGCCCGACCCCGCCTCGCCCGGCGGGGCCGCGGCGGTCTCCTCCGACACCTATAATGTGTCGCTCAGCTCTACGGGTCTGTCGCCGAACGTCACCTATTATTTCAGGGCCGCCGGCGTGAACAAGGACGGGGTCCTGACGGATTATACGGCGGTGTCCGGCACCTCCACCCTGGCGGCCGTGCCATCCGGGCTGACTTTCACCAGCATCACCACCGATACTATACGCATGGACTGGGCCTCCTCCGGCGGCCCCGGCACGCTTTACACGGTGCTGGTCTCCACCGCCGCCGATCCGCTCGCCCCGGCCGGCGCCGCGGTGACCAGTTCGGCTACCTACAATCTCTATCTCTCCACCACGGGCCTGGACCACACTACGGAGTATTCCTTCCGGGCGAGGGCCGTGAACAATAATGCCGAGATCACCGGCTGGTCGGCCATGGTTTCCACCACAACGCTATCCCCCGGCACCCTGCCGGCCCCGCTGTCCGGCGCGCTGGTCCCGCATGTCTCCTCTATGACCGCCTCCTGGTCGTTGGTGAACGGCGCCACCGGCTATACGCTGGCCGCTTCGCTCTTCGACGACGACCCGCCGACGGATATCTTCGCCTCCAGCTCTACGGCCCCGCAGCTTTCGGCGCAGGTGGAAGGACTTTCCCCGGACACTGTCTATTATTTCTTCGTCCGGGCCGACGGGGACGGGGTGGTCAGTTCCTGGAGCGGCTATTCTCCCGCCGCCACGCTTCTGGAGCACCAGGCGGCTTTCGGTTCCTTCACCGGCGTGGGGACGGATTCGGTCTCTCTGGACTGGACCTCCTCCAACGCGCAGGGCACGCTCTACCGCGTCCTGTCCTCCACGGCGGCGGATCCCCTGTCGCCGGATGGCGCGGCCGTAATTTCTTCGGACACGTATAACCTGTCGTTGTCCTCCTCCGCGCTGCCGGCCAATGTCCGCCATTATTTCAGGATAGCCGGGGTGAACAAGGACGGCGTCCCCACCGCCTGGACCGCGCCCGCCGGCACTTCCACGCTGGCGGCGCAGCCCGTCTTCTCCGGTTTTTCGGACCCCGGTACTTCGGCCGTGACCTTCTCCTGGTCGGCCGGGGGGAATCCGGCCGGGACCCTCTACCGGGTGCTTTCTTCTACGGCGCCGGACCCGCTGTCGCCCGGCGGCGCGGCCGCGGTTTCTTCCGACACCTACAGCCTGTCGCTTTCCACGGCCGGCCTGTCTCCCAACACCAGTTATTACTTCCGGGCGGCGGCCGTTAATAACGACGGCGTCCTGACCGTCTGGACCGACGCGCAGGTCAACCCCACCCTGCCCGAGGACGCCGCCTCCCCCGCCTTCGGGACGGTGGACGAGGATTCCGCTGACTTCATGTGGTCCGGCGGCGCCAATCCGTCCGACACTCTTTACAGGGTGCTCTCTTCCGTCGCCCCCGACCCGCTGAATCCCGGGGACGAGGCCGTGGCTTCTTCCGACACTTATAATCTCTATCTCAGCTCTTCGGGCCTGGCCCTGGATACGCCGTATTATTTCAGGGCGGCGGCTCTGGGCCGGGACGGCCAACCCCGCGCTTACACCGCAACGGAGCGGGTGCGCACGCTGGTGCGGCCGCCTCTGTTCTCCCATTTCGGCGGGGTAGCGGCCTCTTCCATAAGGGCGGACTGGGACGGCAACGGCAATCCGGGAGGCACGCTTTACCGAGTTGCCGTCTCCACGGCGGCCGATCCGCTCGCCCCGGCCGGCGCGCCGGCGACGCTGCTGGATTCCTACGCGCTCTACGCCAGCAGTTCCGGCCTGTCGGCCGATACCACCTATTATTTCAGGGTGGCCGGCGTGAACGGCGACGGCGTCCTGACCTCATACACCTCAGCGCGCGGCACCGCCACGCTGGTCGCTTACGCCCCGCTCTTCCTGGAGTTCACCGATATACAGACCGACTCTATACGGATACGCTGGTCGGCTAACGGCAACGGCGACGGCACGCTCTACCGGGTGGCCGTCTCCACCGCGCCGGACCCGCTGAACCCCGGCACGGCGGCCGCGACCTACGCCGATACATACGAGCTGTCGCTGGCCTCGTCCGGCCTGGTCACCAATACCCTTTATTATTTCCGGGTGGCCGCGGTTAACAAGAACGGCGTGACTACCGCCTGGACGGCGGCGCAGTCACAGGCCACGCTGCAGGCCTCCACCAAACTTTACCTGCGCGACGAGGTCTCTCCGGCGAACCCGGGCGCGGATGAGGAGCGCCTGCTGGCCTGGCGGCGCGGCTCGGCGGCCGTCACATATACCAAGAACACCCCCGGCGCGGTCACCCCGCCGACGGCCGCCTCGCAGTTCACAAAGACGGGGGGGGGAGCCGTGCAGACCTGGTACACGCCGCCGCTGGACGCTGTCACGATAGTGAGCAGCGTCACCTTCAATATCTGGGCGATGGAAAGCGCCATACAGGCCAACGCCGGCCTGACGGCGGAACTGCTGCGCTCCAACGCCGCCGGAACGCCGCAGTCGGTGATAGCGGCGGTCCATGTTCCCGCGTACGAACTCGGTACCGCGATGCAGGCCTGGAGCTGGACGGTGGAGCCCTCCCAGACCGCGCTGTCGCTCGGCGACCGCCTGGCCCTGCGCCTGCACCTGGACGACGCCGGCGGGACCATGGCGGGCAACCGCCAGGCCTTCGCCTCGGTCGGCGGGCCGACGGCCGGCGCGGAAGGCGACAGCTGGGTACAGCTGCTCGAGGATATAAGGCCGGCGAGGCCCGCTTCCGGTTCGGTGACCGGCGCGGCCGCCTCCCAGCTTTCCGCCTCATGGTCGCTGGTCGGCGAGACCACGGGCTATACCCTCGCTTCTTCGGTAAACCCCGGCGCCGAGCCCTTACCCGTGTATTCATCCAGCCAGACATTGGGGGATCTCTCGGCGACGCTCTCAGTCCCGGCGCTGTCGGCCAATACCACCTACTACCTTTTCGTGAAGAGCAATATGCCGGGAGCCTCCAGCGGCTGGTACGTTTATCCCGGCACGGCCACGCGACTGGCCTATAACCCCGCTTTCTCCGGCTTCGGGACCGTGGCCTCCAACTCCATACTCTTCGACTGGTCGGCCAACGGCAATGCCGACCCCGGCACTCTCTACCGGGTGGTCTCGTCCACGGCGCCGGATCCGCTCTCGCCCGGCGGCGCGGTCGCCGTCAGTTCCTACACCTACAATACATACATCAGTTCCGCCGGTCTCTACGCCGACACCATTTATTACTTCAGGGTGGCGGGAGTGAATCACAGCAATGTGCCCACCGCCTATACCGCGGCGGCGGGCACGGCGACGCTGCTGGGTTATCCCCCGGTCTTCTCCGCGTTCACCGGCGTGACGGAGACCGCCATGCGGTTCGAATGGACGCCTAACGGCAACGCGGCCGGCACTCTTTACCGGGTGGTCTCGTCCACGGCGCCGGACCCGCTCTCGCCCGGCGGCGCGGTCGCCGTCAGCTCGCTGACGTATAACACGCACCTGAGCACGGCGGGGCTCTCGGTCAACACCACCTATTATTTCCGTGTGGCGGGCGTGAATAAGAACGGCGTCTTCACGGCATATACCGCCGCCCAGGGCGCCGCCACGCTGGCCTATACCCCGGCCTTCGGTTCTATTACGGGCGTCTCGGCCTCCGCCATATCGCTGGACTGGACCCCGGGCGGCAATCCGGACGGCACGCTCTATCGCGTGATCTCGTCCACCGCGGACCCGGCGGTCCCGGCCGGCGCGCTGGTCGCCTCCTCCGACACTTACGGCCTGGCGCTCTCGTCCGGCGGCCTGGCGGCGGACACGACCTACTATTTCCGCGTCGCGGCGCTCAACCGCGGCGGCGAACCGAGCGCCTATACGGCGATGACGGGTACGGCGACTCTGCTGGCTTTCCCGCCGGTCTTCGACCCGTTCGGCGAAGTGACGGCCTCCTCCATATGGTTCAATTTCTCGGACAACGGGAACGCCGCCGGCACGCTCTACCGCGTGGTGTCGTCCACGGCGCCGGACCCGCTCTCGCCCGGCGGGGCGGTGGTCGCTTCGTCGGATACCTATAACCTGCACCTGTCCTCCGCCGGCCTGCCGGCCGATACCACGCATTATTTCCGCGTCGCGGGCGTGAACAAGAACGGCGTCGAGACGGCTTACACCGCCGCGCGCGGCACGGCCACTCTGCTGGCTTTCCCGCCGGCCTTCGGCGGATTCGGCCCGGTCGACGAGGGGGCGATCCAGTTCGGCTGGACCCACAATAACAACGCCGCCGGCACGCTCTACCGCGTGCTGTCGTCCACGGCGCCGGACCCGCTCTCGCCCGGCGGGGCGGTGGCTCTGTCCTCGGATACCTACAATATTTCGCTGACTTCCGCCTCGCTGCGCGCCGACACTACATATTATTTCCGCGCCGCCGGCGTGAACAAGAACGGCGTGCTGACGGACTGGACGGCCGCGGCCGCCACTTCCACGCTGGCCAACGTCCCCTCGGGTTTCTACGCCACCGGCGTTACCGAGGATTCGATGCTTCTCAACTGGACTTCCGCCGGCAACCGGGAGCCGGGCACGCTTTACCGCGTGCTGGCCTCCACCGCCGCCGATCCGCTGCTGCCGGACGGCGCCGTAGTGACCTCGTCCGATACTTACAACCTGTACCTGAGCACGCCGGGACTGATTCCGAGCACCGGCTATTATTTCCGGGCCCGCGCCGTAAATAATAACGGCTTCCTCACGGACTGGAGCGACCCGCCGTTCAGCCAGGCCACGCTGGCCCCGGGCTCCATCGGCAGCCCGGCCTCCGGAGATATTACGGAAGTCCGGGTCAGTTCGCTGGCTGCCTCCTGGTCCCTGGTCGACACGGCCACAGGCTATACGCTGGCGGCCTCGCTTTCGCCTGCTAATCCGCCGCTCTCCATCTCCGCTTCCAGCGATACCCTTACCGGGGACAATAGCGCGTGGCTGGAGGGGCTGTCCGCCGATACCGTCTATTACCTGTTCGCGAGAGCCAACAAGCAGTATGTTTCCGGGGACTGGTTCGCCTTCCCGGCGAAGTCCACGCTGCTGGAATTCCCGCCGGTCTTCGACTCGTTCTCCGGCGTTGAGGCGAATTCCGCGCAGTTCAATTTCGGCGAGAACGGCAACGCCTTCCCCGGCACGAAATTCCGGGTGCTGGTCTCCACGGCGCCGGACCCGCTCTCGCCGGGCGCGGCGGCTTTCAGCTCCTCCGACACTTATAATGTCGCGCTGTCCACGGAGGGACTATCCGCCGATACCACTTACTATTTCCGCGCGGCCGGCGTTAACAAGGACGGCATCCTGACGGGTTATACCGCCGTGCAGTCCACGGCCACGCCGGCCAATATCCCCGTGCCCGCCGGCTTCGCCGGCGTCGGGGCGGGGGAGATGACGTTCGCCTGGTCTCATAACGGCAACCGCAGCCCGGGCACCCGTTACCGTGTCCTGGTCTCTACCGCCGCGGACCCGCTGGCACCGGGCGCCGCCGTGGCCACGAGTTCGGAGACCTATAATCTGTACCTGACGACCTCTGGCCTGGCCGCCGATACCACCTACTACTTCCGCACGGCCGCGCTGGGCGTGAACGGGCTTTCCACGGCGTATTCGGCCGCGGCCGGCACGGCCACGCTCGTAGCCTACCCGCCGGTCTTCTCCGCCTTCGCAGCCGTCAGCACCGGGTCCGCGCGGTTCGAATGGTCGGCAAACGGCAACCGGGATCCGGGCACCCGCTACCGCGTGCTGGCCTCCACGGCCCCGGATCCGCTTAGTCCCGGCGGGGCCGTGGTGAACAGTTCGGATACCTATAATCTCCACCTGAGCAGCGCCGCCCTGACTCCCAACTCGACGCGTTATTTCACTGTGGCCGCGGTCAATCATAACGGCGTGCTGACCTCTTACGCGGCGCCGGCCGGCACGGCCACGCTGGCGAATATCCCGCTGACCTCGGTCTCCACTTTCAGCGCGGTGACCTCGGGCGGCTTTACGGCGGCCTGGACCGCAAACTCCAACCCGGCCGGGACCATGTACCAGGTCCAGGTCTCCACGGCGCAGAACTTCAACGCCGCGGCGGCCGGCCAGACCGCGTCCACCGCGCCTGTCGACGGCTACTCCTACGCTTTCAGCGGCCTGCTGTCCAACCGCGACTATTATTTCCGCGTGCGCGCGCTGAACCATAGCGGCGTTTACAGCGGCTACGCGGAGCTGGGCTCCACGCGTACGCTCGGCCTTTCGGCCCCTTCCGTTATGCCCATAACCCAGGTCTCCACCTACTCGATAACCGCGTCCTGGTCGCTGGTGGACGGAGCCACGGGTTATACACTGACGGCCTCTGAAAATTCCGGCGTCGCTCCGTCGCCGGTCTACGCATCCAGCGCCGCGACCGGCGGTTCCGCCGCGGTTTTCAGCCCGGCGCTGGCGCTTAATACGACCTACTACCTGTTCGTCAGGGCCGGCGGTCCGGGGGACGCGAGCCCCTGGTCCGTCTATCCTCCCACTTCCACGCTGGCCAACACGCCTACCGCGCCGGGCAGCCCTTTCGGTCATATCATGGACAACGGCTTCACCCTGAGCTGGGGCGCCAATTCGAACCCGCTCGGCAGCACGCGCTATACCGTGCAGGTGTCTACCGCCAGCAACTTCAACTCCGGCGTTACGGACCAGCTTACGCTCTCCACCGCGCCGGCCGCGGGCCCGATGGCTACGTTCAGCGGACCTTCCAGCGACACTTATTATTACGCCCGGGTGAGAGCGCATCACAATAACGGGAATTTTACCGACTGGGTCTCTCTCGGTTTCGCCAAGACGCTGATCCTGGCGGAACTGCACGAGGCCGGCGACGGCGTGCTGGTCTACGGTCAGACGGGCAACAGCCTTCCGCAGTTCCGGGATTATGTCAGCGCCTCCAACTCGTTCAGCGCCGTCAAACCCACCATAACGGGGGCGGCTGGCTCGTTGTTCACCGTGCGCACCAACCCGTTGACCACCAAGCAGGAGGCCGTAGCCGCCTATGTGAGCAACGGCACGCTGCGCGTGCTCTGCACCGACGGGGCCAACTGGTACGAGGAATGGACCCAGACCGTGGGCGGCACGGACGGGACCAGGCGTTTCGACGTGGCTTTCGAGACCAATACCGGCGACGCCGTGGTACTCTATTCGCGCAACGCCTCCGGGACGAACGAGCTGGGCTACCGCACCAAGCCGGGATCGGCGGCCTGCGGTTCCGCCAACTGGTCGTCCGCGCAGACCCTGGACCCGGTGCGGACTTCGGGCGTGGCGCACTGGGTGAGGATGGCGCCGGACCGCCGCGCTGACTACAACAATATCGCCGCCATCTGGGCCGACTCCAATTCGGACCTGTCGGCCATGGTGTGGAACGGCTCCTCCTGGGAGAACGAGCCTGCCGCCGCGCTGGAAACCTCGCTGGAACGGGTCAGCGCCTCCCAGGACGTCGAAAGTTTCGCCGTGGAGACCGAATCCCTTTCCGGCGACATAATGGTCGTATGGGGCCACGGCGCCGGCGCCGACGGGGTGAACGGCGTGCGCTATGTGACGGCCGGCTGGACCGGCGGCAGCCCCGCCCATACCTGGGGGGCCCCGGTCGCCGCGCCGACTTTCCTCGACGACGCGACCAACCTGGACCTGGCCGCCAATCCCGCTTCGGACGAGCTGGTCTTCGCCTCCATCGGCAACGCGGGGTCGGACCTGCAGGCCGGCTACTGGAGCGGCTCCGCCTGGACCAATACCGCCAACCTCGATACCACCGCGCAGACCCCGGCGGCCGGGACCAGGCTGGTGTCGGCGGCGTGGATAAGTTCCAATACCGCGACCCGCTCCGTCATAGTCTATAACGACGCCTCCGCCACTAACGTCGGCTGGTACGCCGGCAACGGCGGCGCTTTCACCGCGCAGGCGGATTTCGCCCCGTCGCCCTCTTTCGCCAGCCCGCAGCGCTACTATTCACTGGCGCAGGACCCGGTACACAGGGACCGGCTGGTCCTGGCGGTCGCGGATTCGGCTTCGGACCTCTTCGCCAAGCGGCTCACCATGACGTCGGCCGCCGCCTTCGCCTGGTCCAACGCCGACGGTGGTTCGGCGCTGGAGACCTCGCTGGTCTCCAACCTGGCCGGAGGCTTCTCCTTCGTCTTCTGGCCCGCGCCGCCCACTACGACCTTCGAGCAGAGCGCCTACCGCTTCTTCGCCAACTCCGACTCGGCCGATGTCGGCGCCGCTCTGGCGGCGCAGGATACGCTGGCCGTCCTGCCTTCGTCGGGCACGGCCTTCCGTCTCAGGACGCTGGTCAATATCGGGCAGGTGGACCTGCCGCAGTCCGGGCAGGCCTTCAATCTCCAGTTCGCCGGCCAGGGCGACGGCACCTGCGCCGCGCCGTCCAACGGCAGCCCCGCCTCCTGGACCGACGTGACGGCCGTCACGGCGCTGGCCTTCAACGACAACACCTCCGTCGCCGGCGGCGTTGCCCTGATCGCCAACGCGGCGGACCCGCAGCACGGCGTACAGGCCAGTATAAACCAGGTCTACGCCGAAGCCAACGGCTTCTCCAACTCCGTCGCCGGGGTCCCCAGGAGCCGGGACGGCATGTGGGACCTGGCGCTCAAGGACAACGGCATGGTGCCCGGCGCGGTGTACTGCCTGCGCCTGGTGAAGGCCGACGGCGTGCCGCTGGAATTCTACCCGGAGTACCCGCGCGTGGTCTCCCCTTCCTCGCTGGTCCTCAACGAGGCGTACCCGTCGGGAGCCTCCGCCGCGGCGGACTGGGTGGAGCTCTATAATAACTCTCAGAGCACCGTGCCGCTCAGCGGCTGGCGCCTGGATTACGTGGAGAACACTATAGCTCTGGGAGGTTCGGCCAATACGGTCTGGACCGGCCAGAGCGGCCAGTACGTCAACGCGATGTCCACGTATCTGGTCAGCGGCCTGTCGCTGGACCTCAACGGCGCGCAGAGCTATCACGTGCGGCTGCGCGACGCCTCCGGCGGGCTTGTCGACCAGGTCCAGTGGCCCGCGGGCCTGACCGCCGGACAGTCCTTCGCGCGCGTCTCGGACGGTCACCCGGATTACTTTGAGATCGACCCGACCCCTACCCCCGGCTACGCCAACGCCGTCTCCACCGACGCGCTGCACATAAACGAGGTGTCCTACGGGGACCTGGCGACCGAATTCGCGGAACTCTACAACCTGGACGCGGTCTCGACGCGCGCGCTGACCGGCTACTCGCTGCGCAACGCGGCTTCATCGGCGGCCGGTCTCGTCTTCAGGTTCGACAGGCTCGTATACCCGGAGGATTTCACCGCCCTCGACGGCTCCTCGCTGAGCGGGGACGGGCTGACCTGGGCGCAGGTGTTCGGAGAGAGCGGTCTGGCGGCCGCCGGGGATTTCCTGGCCCTGGAGAATTCCACCGGCGCGGTGGTCAGCCGCGTCACCTGGCAGTCGGGAACGGCCTACAGCCGCTATAACTACGCCGCGCAGCCGGTGCCTTACGCGAACCCGGCACCGGCCTCGGCGGTCCACTCCATCGCGCGCGGTCCGTCGGAGGGCGCCGACACCGGCGTGGATTCGGACGATTTCTCCGCCGCCGCCTTCGCCACGATGGCTTCGCGCAACAACGGCGCCGGTACCGGCGCGGCCAATACGCTGCATTACCCCGACCCGTCCGCCTCGCCGCGCTATCTCTCGCGCTTCTTCCCGCTGCGGATGACGCTGGGCGCCGACGCCTCGGCCGGCCGCGGCAACAACATAGTTCTCTCGCGCAGAGGGGGGGAGGCCGATCCCGGTTCGCCGCATATCTACAGGCTCAAGGACATCGGCTTCAGCCTCTCCTCGCTGTCGCAGCAGGCCACGCAGCAGTTCGGGCTGTCGTTCCCGGACCAGGACGGATCCTCGCTCGTCGACGGCGCCTGGTACAGGTTCATCCTCAACTCCGACGACGGCTCCGCCAGCGCGCCGCAGATCGCGATATCCTCGGTCGCTTACGACGGTTCGGTCCACGCGGCCGCGGCCTACGGCCCGGCGGCCGCGGCGCTTATCAACGACGATACCCGCAATTCCGCGCTGAGGCTGGACGTCTCCAATAACTCGCCGTCCGGTTTCAACGGCGTCGAGGTCGCCACCGTGTCTTTCCGGATGTTCAGGGAGGACCTGGCGACGCCGCTGACCTCCGCCGAAGCGGCCGCGCTGTTCGACGCGGTGATGCTGGTGGCCGATTCCACTTCCACCGGTCTCTCCGGCACCTACGAGCCCGCCATAGACGTGGCCACGGCCGCGTGGGTGCCGATGGCCTCCATCTCCCTGGACGCCGCCGGCCTTTCCACCCTGACCGTGCCGACGGCCGGACTCGGCGCTTCTTTCGTGGCGGCCGGTTCCACCAGGCCGTTCTACCTTGTCCTCGTGACTACCCGGAGCGCCTCGTCGAAAACGCCGGACACCTTCCGCGTGCGCTTCGACCCCGCCTCCGGCGTCGGTGTGCGCGACGCCTCGGGCCTGCTGGCCCAGGCCTACTCCCCCGGGACGCAGGTGGATACGGCCTCTTTTACCGTGATAGCGCCCGCCCTGCCGCCCGCCGATACCGATTGGCCGTACGTGAGCGATTCTTCTGAGCCTATAACCGGGGCCGTTACCATCTACTCGGACGGCATCTTCGCGGACGACCGGGCGTACCTGCCGTCCACCGACGGCACCGTAGTGGCTCTCAGTACCACGGGCGCTCCGATGTGGACCTTTGCGACCTCGCCGCTCACTCCCGTCGCGGTCGCCCCTTCCTTCCCGCAGGAGGAAGGGGGCGAGGCTTACCTGTATTTCGCGGGAGCTAACGGCGACGTGTATAAGATAGAGGACGAGGGCGGCTCGGCGAGGCAGCAGTGGAAGACGTCGCTGGGCGCCGGGCTGAGATCCATGCTGGACATGGAGAGCCGTCTCTATATCCCGACGGCGGACAAAAAAATACATTGTCTCAACAAGGCGGACGGCTCGGCCTGCGCGGGCTGGACTTTCTCGTCGGCGGTCACCGGCGTCCCGGCGGGCACGCCGTCGGTGGACCCGCGCGCCACGGTAGCCACGGCGTGGATAGGCCTGGAGGACGGGAAGATAGTGAGCCTTAGCGCCGGCGACGGTACCTCCGGCAACTTCTTCCAGACCGGCGGCCCGGTGAAATCCTCCCCTTTCCTCGACGCTTACTCCGCGAGCCCGGACAACGTCCTTTACGTCACGTCCACGGACGGCAAGATCTACGCGATAAACTCGGGCAATATGACGGCGATGGCCGGCTGGAACGATTACGCCACCGGCTCCGCCATATACACTTCCCCTTTCGTCTGGGCCCTGGGCGGCACCAAGTACGCCTTCTTCGGCGCGGACGACGGCAGGCTTTACAAGATAAATGCCGCCACCGGCGGCCTCGCCTGGTCGTTCCAGGCCGGCGGGGCGATAAGGTCCTCCCCGGTCGTGGTGCCGAACGGGTATGTGGGCCTCGGCGCCGGCGAAGATTACGTTTATTTTGGCTGCGACGACGGCAAAATATACGGCGTTAACGCCAATACCGGCGCGCTGCGCACGGGCTGGCCGGTGTCCACCGGCGGACCCGTGCGCGCCGACCCGGTGGCCGACCCGGACGCGAGGACGATATCGGTCGGTTCCAACGACGGCAGATTGTATACGATATATATAGGGCCGTGAGCCGGCAAAATTTATGAGCATGAAGCAGGAGAAACTTTCAGCCGTTGCCGGGGCCAAAACCGCCGCGGGGGCGCTTTTTGTCCTGGCGCTGCTCGCGGCCCCGCGCCCCGCGCCGGCCGCGGACTGGCCGATGTTCCGCGGCAACGCCGCGCGCACGGGATATACCGCCGAGCAGGCCGCGCCGCCGCTGACGCAGGTCTGGGACTATCAATTGCCCGGCGGCGCGGTCTCCAGCCCGGCGATATACGACGGCAAGGTTTATATAGGTTCCCGCGCCAACCGGCTTTACGCTCTGGACGCCCGCACCGGCGCGCTGCTCTGGTCCCGGCTGACGGCCGGCTGGGTGGATTCGTCGCCGTATGTTTCGAGCACCACCGTGTACGCCGCCTGCCTGGGCGGGCGCCTCTACGCGGTGGACCGTCTCAGCGGTTCGCTGCGCTGGATAGTCGATCTTGGCGCGGCTTCCGCCTCGTCCCCGCTGGTCCTGGACGGACGGGTCTATATCGGGACCGGATCGCCGGAGAATAAACTTAAGGTTTACGACGCTGGGACCGGCGCGCTGCTGGCCGCGTTCCAGGCCGGCCAGCCCGTGGACTCGGCTCCTTCCACCGACGGTTCTTATATTTATTTCGGGGCCAATAACGGGAAGGTTTACGCGCTCGGCGCGCTGACTCTCGCGGCGCGCTGGACCCCCTATCCCACGCTCGGCTCCTTCGGCCCTAACGCGGTAGCCGTATCCTCCGGCGCGCTCTATTTCCTGCCGGGCCGCGACGAGAAATCCGCGACCGCCTTCGACGCGGCGGCGGGAACCCTCCTGGCCGCTTCCCCGGCGCTTACGCGCGCCGGGGCGTTGCCCGGCTACGACTCGGTGCCCTGGATGCAGGCCGGCTCGCCGGCCGTGGACGCGGACGGGACCGTCTACTTCACCGCCGCCGGCGTTTCGGCCGCTTCGGAAGATATAACGGGACACCTGGCCGCCCTCTCTTCCGGTTCTCTTTCCGCGGTCTGGCCTTCTTCCGCTTCGCTGGGAGGAGGTTCGTCCATCGGGATGCTGGCCTCCCCGGCCGCGGCCAACGAGGTAGTGTACGCGGCCACTCCGGCGGGCCGTCTGATCGCCGTCAGTTCGTCCGGTGCGCCGCTGGCCGACCTGGACCTTTCGGGGCCCGCTTACGCCTCGCCGGCGGTCGCCGACGGCATGATCATAGCCGTCAACTACGCGGGAAAGATCTTCGGTTTCCGCGCCGGCCGCCACGCCGCGATAACCTCTCCGCGCGCCGGCGAAGTTCTGAGCGGTACGGTCGCCGTGCGCGGCTGGTTCGACAGCCCGGACCTGGCCGGTTATGAACTGGAATACAGCACCGACGGGGTAGTCCCGCAGTGGGTGCGCATAAGCTCCGCCGCGGCTGGTTCCGCCGTGGAGGGCGCGGTCCTCGCGGATTGGGACGTTTCAGGCCTGGAGAACGGGGAGTATCTCCTGCGCCTGCGGGTGCTGGAGGCCCCCGCTTCGGGCTACGACGCCTCTTCCCAGGTGCGCGTCCGGATCAACGCCGTGCCGGAGCCGCCGTCGGGCCTCGCGGCCGCGGACGTGCCCGCCGACGGCGGGAACAATATCGCTCTCTCGTGGTCCGCCTCTCCTTCCGCCGGCGTCGCCTCCTACAGGATATACCGGGACGGCGGCGCGGGGTTCTCTCTTATCGCTTCCACCCCGACGCTCGCCTATGTCGACTCAGCGGCGCTGACGGGCTCCACCTACGCCTACGCCGCGACGGCCTGGGACGGCTGGCTGGAATCGGCGCGCTCGGACGAGGC
>JAVVFK010000299.1:0-2325 GCA_032251015.1 Elusimicrobiales bacterium | reverse complement strand
CCGCGTATATCGTGGCCGTGGCGGGAGTGACGGAGTTGGTATAAGTAGTCACTATAGGGGCCGTCGGGGCCTGCGGATAGGTAAAAGTGGACGCCGCCACCGTGGAAAAGGTCGAGCCATCATCGCTGGTCATCCAGGCGTAGAAATAATAGGGGATATTCGCGTTGGCGTTTGCGGCGTCGAACTTGACCCTCAGTCCGCCCTGCTGATGAAGATCGTTGTAAGGAAGCTCGATAACGCTGCGGGCTATCTTTATCTGGGCGTTGGCGGCGCTCCAGCCGCCGGCGGGGGTCGCTGTCGGGGCGTACTGGATATAGACCGTGCCGCCGGAGAGCAGTTCCTCCTGGTAATCCCAGGTCAACTCCACCGAGCCCACATGCTCGGCCGGGGACGCGTAGAAGTTGGCGGGCGCCGCCGCCTGCGCGGAGGCGTTGCCGGCGAATACCGCCCCCAGCGTCATGGCGGCGATGAGATTGATGATCTTCTTCATAATACTTTCTCCTTGGAAAACTTCAAATCCGCTAAATAGTCCCCGCTATCCTTAGAATTCCCACTCTATGCCCAGCAGGTAATTGCTGGCCCTGTAGTTGTAACGGTAGCCCGCCTCGTAGCGCATATTGGAGGAGGAGATCTGGTAGTTGTAGGTCGCCCTGGCGAAGAAGCCGCGCATGATAGGATAGCGGGCCTGCAGGGAAGTCGTCCAGGATTCCTGGCGTATCTTGCCGCTGCCGTAGTTGCCGGAGGCGTCCTGCACCAGGCGGCCCGTGTAGTAGAGCCGGCGGTAGTCCACGCCGAAGCTGAAATAAGCGTTGCCGGGCAGGCGCAGCGCCATGCGCGGCGAGAGGCCTATGTCGACGTAGTTGTAGTAGTCGGGGATGAACTTGGTGCGCGAGGAGTCGTAGGAATTCTGGTTGGAATAAAGGTAACCCAGCCTGGCGGCCAGCGAGAACTCGGCCGGCTTTATGGCCCGGGCGGCGCGGAAAGTGACGTTGTTGACCACGTCGAAGCGTTTGTCCGACTTGAACAGGGGGCTGCCGGTGGCCGGCTGTGCCACTACCGCCTGGTCGGGGTAGCCGCGCCAGGTGAAGTCGTAACCGGCCGTCATGACGAAAGGCTCCGGGAACCAGGTATAGCCGAAGGCCAGCCGGTGATTATCGTTGTCCATCGTGTCGGTGCCGGCGTTCCGCGAGAGCTCGTTGAAGGTGGTGGTGTCTATGACGGTCTGCGAGTTGGAGAGCAGCGTGGAGTAGTTGGGGTAGCGCACCTGGAAATAGTCGTAGGACTGGGTATAAGTGCCGTGCGGCCGCTCCTGCTCCGCCTCGAAACCGACCGAGACGGTGCCGTAGTCGAAAAGCCCGTCGCCCCAGTCCTCGTCCTTGGTCTCGCGCACCAGCGCCTTGGAGTAGGATATCCTCGGCTTGTACTTGTTGAAGTCCCTGGTATAGACGTACTTGAGGGAGACGGAGTGGTTCTGGCGCTGGCGGGTCAGCACGCCGCCGCCGGCCAGTTCCTGTATATCCTGTGTGCCGCTGTAATTGCCTATATAAACGGGCAGCAGTTCCTGGTTCTCGCTCAGCCTGATATGGGGCGACACGAAGGCGTCCGCCCGGCCCTGGAAGGAGCCCGCGTCTTCGTCGAGATGATATTTGCCGCCGAGCAGCGATATGTTCATGACCGGGGTTATCTTCATTTCCGCATGGGCCGGAGCCTGAAAAGCGGCGAAGCAGAGTATGGCCGAGATAGCGATGTGGTTATTGT
Organism: Elusimicrobiales bacterium; assembly: GCA_032251015.1. Lineage (GTDB taxonomy): Bacteria > Elusimicrobiota > Elusimicrobia > Elusimicrobiales > UBA9959 > UBA2231. Next base: position 567 of record JAVVFK010000299.1, on the reverse strand, counting down.
TCATCCTGTTATATATCCTCTTGAATTTCCTTTTATACGCGCGGCCTCAGGGCAGGCGTATCAGGCCGGCGTCCTTGAGCAGCTTGGCGGAGAACTCCAGGTCTATCTTGCGGCCGCCGAACAGAGAGCTGGTATAGACGCGCTCGAAGTTGAGCCGGTCGGAGACCGAGCTCATATTGGCGCCCAGACGCTGGGCGAAGTCGCCGATCTCGGCGATCTTGCCGTCGTCGAACAGCACGAAGTCCTCGGCCTGTATCCAGGTATCGTCTGAATAGGTGTTGCGGGTTATGGTGTGGAATGTGTCCAGGCCGGCCGGGTAGGTCACGGAGGCCGACGGAGCCGCGCCGGCCAGGTAGGCGAACTCGCCGGACTGCGCCGCCCCGTCCATGTTGGCGTCGGAATAGGACCAGAGCATGCGCCCGAGCCCGCCGTTCTCGTCGGCCTGGGCCGGTCCGGCCGCGTAAACGGCGTAATTGGTGAAGAAGAGGTTCTAGGAGCCTGTCCGACATAAGGCCTTTGCAGTAGACGGTTATAGTTCTCTATAATTAAGGATATCGTACGCGCGCG
>JAVVFK010000298.1:0-2331 GCA_032251015.1 Elusimicrobiales bacterium | reverse complement strand
CGATCTCTCGGGATTCAATGCGGATACGCTTCGCATCGTGGACGTTTGCTCCCTCTGTGAAGGCGCTATGGAGCTCACGCCGCGGCTCAATACGCTCTTTTTCGTCCCGTGGGTGCTCAATATCCCCGACCGCGCCGCCAGAAAGTCCAGATTCTTCACTATGACGAGCCGGGCCTATCCCGCCGGCGCCCCCGCTTACCTGATAGACTGCCTGGACCCGCATACCCCCGCGGCCGTCCAAGAAACGACCGTAAAAGGCCTGCGCGCGGCGTTCCCCTCCGTTGGACACCGTCATACGCTTTTCATCCCGGCCGCCGGAGAGGGCTTGAAGCGGAGGAGACTTACGCTCTCAAAATCATCTTTCAGACGGGCCGGAACCGCGGGCTGAGCGGCGGGTCTTCTTCCTGCGGAGCCTTTCGTACTCGGCCAGCCGGGCCGAAGTGGACGGCGACAGTATCATCTCGGCCTTGTCCGTCAGCTCGCGCAGGGCCAGGAACCGGTTGACGGCCCGGCTGCGCTCGCGCTGGCAGCGCACGAACAGGCCGAGCGGCGGGTATTTGAGCTGCACGGCGCTGGCGGTCTTGTTTATCTTCTGCCCGCCCTTCCCCCCTCCTTTCACGGACTTCTCCTCCACCAGGTTCAGGTCCAGGCCCAGCCCGGCTATCCTGGCCGCCAGTTCTTCCGTCTTGGCGGGCGTCACGGCCCCGAAATCGCCGAATTTCATGCGGGAATATTACCAGTTTAAGGCCGGCGGCGGCCAATACCTCTTGAACCCGGCGGGCTCCGCCTGTATAATAGTCAGACCCTCTCAATGGACCGGCGCCGCGTTTCGCGGTTTCGCCGCGGGGCCGCCTCGCGGCCGCGGATCCCGGTAAAAAGGAGCCCAATGCACTTCATAGACTATGTCATCTTCGCTTTCTACATGCTGGCCGTCCTGGGTATAGGCCTTTATCATTTCCGCCGCAACAAGAACGTTGACGATTACTACGTGGCGGGCCGGGACATGGGCCCCGGCCACATCGGCCTTTCCATAGTCGCCACGGACGTGGGCGGCGGCTTCTCCATCGGCCTGGGCGGCGTCGGCTTCCTGATGGGTCTGGCCGGGACCTGGCTCCTCTTCACCGGCCTCGTCGGGGCCTGGCTCAGCGCCGTATTCATCATTCCGCGCCTCAAGACTCTGGACATGGAACACAAGATGTTCACTTATTCCGATTTCCTGGGACGCCGCTACGGTTCTAAAGTGGCGCTGGCCGCGGCGGTCATAACCACGCTGGGCTATCTCGGCTTCACGGGCGCGCAGATACTGGCCGGGGCCAAGCTGGCGTCCGGGACCATGTTCACGCAGCCAGTATGGGGACTTTCCCCGCTGCATTTCTCGCTGCTGGTGATAGCGGTGGTGACCATCGCCTACACCTGCATAGGCGGCATGAAGGCGGTTATCTATACCGACACGGCGCAGTGGATAATACTGCTCGCCGGCCTGGCCCTTGTAACGATACCCGTGACTCTGCACGAGATAGGCGGTTTCGCGGCGCTGAAGGCGGAACTGCCTCCGGAATTCTTCTCCTTCGGCAATATCGGCTGGAAGACGCTCTTCAACTGGATGGTGACGATAGTGCCGATCTGGCTGGTGGGCATGACGCTCTACCAGCGCGTCTTCTCCTGCCGCGACGTGAAAGCGGCGAAGAAGGCCTGGTACATCGCGGGCGTCTTCGAATACCCCGTCATGGCCTTCACCGGCGTGTTCCTGGGAATGTGCGCCCGCATACTTTTCCCCGGCGCGGAGGCCGAGATGGGCGTCCCCATGCTGATACGCGACGTGCTGCCGATAGGCGTGACCGGCATCGTCATCGCGTCGTATTTCTCCGCGATAATGTCCACCGCCGACAGCTGTATGATGGCCTCGTCGGGCAGCCTGGTCAAGGACATCGTGGAAAGGCACTTCGTGAAAGGAATGGACGACCGCGCTTCCATGCGGCTGTCCCAGTGGGTCACCCTGGGGGTAGGATTACTGGCTCTGGCGCTGGCGGCTAAATTCACCACCGTGCTCGACGCCATACTCTACGCCTATTCGTTCATGGTCTCGGGGCTTTTCATTCCCACGCTCGGCGCTTATTTCTGGCCGCGGGCCAGTTCCGCGGGCGCCCTATGGGGCATGCTGGCCGGCGGCGGTTCCTGCCTGGCCCTCATGCTGACCGGCAACAAGGAGCCGCTGGGCATCGACGCGAGCTTCTACGGGATAATGATCTCCCTCGCCGTCTTCGTCGCGGTCTCGCTGGCCGCGCCGGACCGGAAAACCAGCTGAACGGGACTTTAGTGCCGGAAGTGGCG
>JAVVFK010000297.1:0-2355 GCA_032251015.1 Elusimicrobiales bacterium | reverse complement strand
GTGCTGCTGGCCTTTCTCCTTCCGCGTCTCTTGAAGGGCCCCGAGGTTCCGCCTCTGCAGGCTGAAGGTCAGCCGGCCCCCGCGATTGTCGCGGAACCCGCACCGACGCCCGAGGCACCTGCTGCGGTCCGGGAAGCCTCCGAACCTGAACCGGAGCCTCCTGCCGCGGTTCAGGAAGAGCCTCTGCCGGCGGTGTCTACCGAGACCCCGGCTTCCGTCCCGCCGCTTCCGGAAGGCGGCGTCTGGTACCAGCTTCAGTGGGGAGATACCCTCTGGGATCTCTCCCGCAGTTTTTACCGTGATCCCTTTCGCTACGGTCAGATCGCCGTGGAGAACGACATCCGGAATCCCGATCTGATTTTTGCCGGCCGGGACATCTATATACCGGATCCCCGCCGGTAAAGCTGACCCCGCAGCTTTTATAATAATTTTTTTTTGTGCTATCTTCCTCAATGATGAAGAACTCCCCATCCGCTCTCCTGCTTCTTTCTGCCGTCATTGTTACCGTCCTGAACACTTCCGGCTGCAGTACCCCCACCGTCTGGGGCTACTCTCCGCACGAGTTCCGCCGTCTTGCGGGCAGCGGCGAGCTGCCGCACTTTACGCTGCCCGACCTTTCCGGTGTGCCTTTCGATGAGCTGGACAGGCTGGGTGGAGGGGCGGCTTATTTCCTTTCCTACCATGATTTTACAGATCCCCATGCCGCCCGAATTCTGCTAATGCGGGAGATCGGGGAGGGAGACGAACCCTACGCCTACGCGGCAATGCTTCGGCTTATGCGGCTTCTTATCGGCTCGGGAGACTACAGGGGAGCACTTTCTGTTGCAGAACAGGCGCCCTCGGGCTACCGGTCGAGGTACGAGTGGCGGCGGCTCCTTCTCGATGCCGCCTACTGGGGCCGGGAGGACGCCCGCGCGTTGAGACTGCTGAACTCCTTAATGGACGATTTTCCTTCCGAGACCGAATCGGAGGCGGAACTTCGGCTTTTTGACGCGGTCCTGCTGCAGCGTAACGGGGCTCCGCTCTGGCCTGAGGCTCTGCTCAATCTCTTCAGTGACATTCCCGCCGGTGCTCTGCATGTACGGGCTTATGACTATCTGCGCCTCGAGGGGCTTCTTGATAATTTCAGCGAAGCGGAAAGGAAGTTGCTTCGTGGTGTCGATCTTGCGGCAAGGAACGAAGACGGTCCGGCCTGGAACCTTCTTGCTCCGCTGGCGGCGGATGGGCTCCTTACCGGGCCCGGCAGTCTGCGGACCCTGGCCCGCGCGGCTCTTCAAGCCGGCCGGGGGATGGAAGCCCGCACACTTATTGCCTCTCTGCGGGGACAGGCGGCGGATACGCATCTGCTGGAACTCGAAGCCTTTATTCTCCGGACCGCCGGAAATCATCGCGAGGCGCTTCCCCTCTACCGGGAACTCGCCGGACTTGCGGAGGGAGAGACAGCCGAGCGTTTTCGCTGGTACGCATTCTCATCTCTGGTGAAGACCGATCCCGCCGCGGCGGTGGAAGAACTGCCCCGGCTCATGCTGCTGACAGAGCTTCCGGGTTATTACAACGATGTCCTTGCCGAGCTCGTCTCCATTTTGAGCATACGTCGGGAGTGGGAAGAGATTATTACCGCCTACACGGTTCTCGACGGGGCCGCCGAAACCCGGCTTCTCGCCAGGTATGCCTACATTGCCGCCCGGAGCGTCGAAAGCGGTCTCGCTTCAGGGCGGCTCGATCTTCCTCCGGGGGAGATCTACCGCCGCCTCTGGGCCGGGGAGTATCCCGGCGCCGCTGCAGCGGTCAAGGGAGAATCCTCCCGTCCTAATCCCTACTACCGTCTGCTTGCGGCGATACGCCTTGGCCTTACGCCCCGTGAGCTGCTTCTCTTTCCCGGTGCCGAAGCCCCGGTCGGAGCAGATGACCTCCTGGCGGCAGGGTTTATCGAGTACGGACTTTTTCCGGAGGCGGCCGAAATTGCCGCCTCCGGTGATGTCTCAGCCCCCGCCGCCGCGGCTGTCGCCGTATCGCTCCTCGAGGAGGGCTACGTGGAGCAGGGCTTAAGGCTCCTTTTGAGGCGTAATCTGCCGGCTTCTGCCGAGTTCTACTATCCCCGGCCTTTCCGCCGGGAGGCCGAGCGCTGGGCGCGGGCGGAGGATGTTCCACCGTGGCTGCTTTTCGCCCTGATGCGCGAGGAGAGCCTCTTCAACGCGGAAGCGGTATCCCGCGTCGGCGCGCGCGGGTTGACCCAGCTGATGCCCGCCACGGCCGCCGATGTCGCGCTGGTGATCGGCAATCACGACTATCAGAGAGCCCCGGACGCGCTGAGCGCCCGGGCGGACGCCCGCGCGGTCGCCGAAGCGCTCGAGG
>JAVVFK010000296.1:0-2374 GCA_032251015.1 Elusimicrobiales bacterium | reverse complement strand
TGCTTAAAGCGAAAAAAGGCGTTTATACCTGCCCTATGGCGAACGCCGTAGTGGAGGGGCCCCACGCGCTGCCAGCCGATGTCAGGGATACAATGATACAGCGGGACACCGAGCTTCTCGCCTCCGGCAAGCCGGTGTTCGCCCGGCTGGGAGTCATAAGGGCCTCGGCCGCCGAGTTCTGGAATTATTTCCCGGTCATCAATCTCAACGTCGCCACCGCCGCCACCTACGGCGTCACCGAAAGGCAGAAAGACTCCGCCCTCTTCGCTATCGAAGCGAAGGTCATAAAGCTCCGGGATTTCTAGGTCCCCCCTGCCGGCCGCTATGGCCGGGGTGAGCCAGGGGTGGAAGATATCATCGACGGAACGAGATTAGAGTTCTGCGCGCAGTCTAAAATACTGTTCCCGGGTCATCCCGACGGCGTTTATATTGTTTTTGATTATAAAATCAGGCAGGTCTTTTTTATTCGATCGAATCACTACGGGACGAGGGAGACCCACGCTTCTGCATGGTGACATGACTTCCCTTGCCGCCGGTAATCCTGCAGCCGAACTTCTGGAATATCTTTATCAGGTCCCTGCCGTCAACAGGGCCCAACTTCGGCATAACTCAACAGCAGGCGGGGACGCATACGGGGATTTGGGAAGTCTTAAGGATGTGTAAAGGTATCGAAGAATAACTCCGCATGCTCCTACCCTGCGGAACGGTCCAGGTCTGAACCTTCTTACGCCAACCCAGCTTGTGAAGAACCTTCTCCAGCGTCCCCATCTTCAGCAATTCGCCAAAGAAAGCCCTGACTGCGCCGTCAAATTCCTTTTTGGCGTCTTCAAGCGTGTCGCCGCAAGCTGCCAGATCCAATGCGGGCGCGTATGCGATGATCTTCGCATCTTCTTTGAAGAAGATTACCTGCAGGGTTATATTATGTAGGGGCACAAAAACGACCGCCTTGCGCTTTGCGGCACACGCGGGGTAGAACCTAACTACCATGCCTATAGTATATAGGATACTTCGCAGTTTTTCAGTGGCCATTTTTGACCGTTTTTACCCCAGGCTTTTCGGTCCACTGGAACGCCGCTCCGGGGCCGGGCTGGCCTTAAGACGCCTCCTCAGCCCCCATTAGGGGCTAAAGCCGCGGTCACGATATTTGCAGGGCTTTGCCGATGTTCTCCAGCAGCTCTTCATGCGCGACGGGCTTATGCATGAGGGCCTTCACCTGCGGGAACTTGTTAAAGGCGGTGATGGCGGATCCCAGCCCGGTGACGACTATAATAGGGAGGGCGGCCGTAGCGGGGTTCCCGGCTATGCGGTAAGCCAGTGTAAGCCCGTCCACTCCCGGCAGCATGGCGTCGAGCAGAAGCAGGTCCGGGCTGAACCCCGCGATGATCTTTTCAACATCACCGCCTCGCTCGCAGCAGGCGGTCTCGTATCCCGCCTCGGCCAGTATGTCGCCGAAAAAGTCCCTCACTTCGGGGTCGTCGTCCGCGATCAGTATCTTCTTTTTCATAATGTCTCCGTGAAAGCCTACAGGCCGGCGCGCCCGCCGCCGGTGAGCACGTCCAGCACTTCGGCCGTTATCCTGTCAACGCTCTCCTGTTTGTTAAGCATCCGCATCACCTGGGGATAGCGGGAGACGCTGCTCCTGCCGATGGTGTTGAAATGCGTCGCCGTGACCACTATCACCGGTATATGGCGCAGAGCGGGGTTGCGGTTCATCTCTTCGAGCATCCGCAGCCCGTCGAAGTCCGGCATGGAGATATCCGTGACCACGGCGTCCACCCCGCCCTCCAGGAAATAGGCTATGCCCTGCAGCCCGGTATGCCCCAGGAGCACCCGGCAATGGTCCTCCAGCGCGGCGGCGATAAGCGCCGCGAAGATCTCGTTATCGTCCAGTACGACTATCTTTTTGCGGCCGTCCTTGTCCATTGGTTAAGGTCCCGCGGGGCGGCCAAGCAGGTCCGCGACGCAGGCGAGCAGGTCATCGCCCCCGGCCGGCTTGGCCAGCAGTTTGACGCCGGGGTAAACGCGGATCAACCCCTCGACCCGTTCGGGCAGGCCGGTCACGAAAAGGACCGGCACGCCGCTCTCCATTATCTCGCGCACTATCTCGAAGACCTTCTCACCCCCGCCGCCGGGCATCTCTACGTCCAATATGACCAGGTCGGGCTTGAAGGAGCGGAACTGTATGACCCCGCCGGTGGCGTCCTCGGCCGTGGAGACCTCGTAGCCTTCCTCGGAGAGGAGCGCCGTGTAATATTTGCGCGTTTCGGGGTCGTCTTCGACCGCAAGAATCTTTTTCATAGTACCTCCAGTCATAGCATAGTGCCGATATGGGCGCCGCGTTCAGGCGAACAGGATCAGGACGGCGATGAACGTG
>JAVVFK010000295.1:0-2388 GCA_032251015.1 Elusimicrobiales bacterium | reverse complement strand
GTGCCGAGAGCCAGGGTGTCGAGCTCCTTGAGCTCTTCCGCCTCGCCTCGCCGAAAGACCCGAATCTGCTGCCTCAGAGTGTCTGCCACATAGAGAAGTCGATCCTCACTGCCGGCGACTCCGTTGGCAAAGCCGAAGCCGCCGGCCGGTGCCTGGAAGTCCTTTCGGGTTTCGGGCCTTTCGAAGCCGCGGCGGGCGAGGCCGGGTTCTTCCCCTCCCCGGACAGGCCGAAGGTTTTCTGGCTGGGATTCGCCGACGGCGCCGCGCGCCTCTCGGAGGCCGCGGGGACACTTTCGGCGGCGCTGCGCGCCGAAGGGTTCGTTCTCGAGGAGCGGACCTTTGTTCCGCACCTTACCCTGGCCCGGCTGAAGGGAAGCGTCCCTCCCGCCGCCGCCGTAAAGGCCGCGGCGGCCGCGAAAGAACTCTGCCGCGGAGCCCGTTTCCCCGTGACCGGCGCCGTTCTCTTTTCCAGCGAGTTGTCGTCCGGCGGTCCCAGGTACTCGGAACTCAAAAGAATCGATTTCTGAAGGTTTTATAAATGGCAAAGAAGATATTACTTACGGCGGTCGCTTTCTTTCTGCTCCTGTCGCTGTACTTTTTCTGGCCCGGCGGCCGGGTCAGCGTGGTCATAAAGGAAGGTTCCGGGGCCTCGCAGGTCGCCGAACAGCTCAAGTCCGCCGGGGCCATCCGCAGCGCCACCTGGTTCAAGGTGCTGGTGCGCCTTACCGGCACCGACAAGAGTATAATGCCCGGGGAGTATTCTTTCCGCCGCGGCTCCTCCTCGGAGGAGGTGCTCTGGCGGCTGGTGAACACGCCTTATATCGCGGACGTCACGGTAGTCATCCCCGAGGGCTGGCGGCTGGAGCAGGTCGCCGAACGCCTGGAGGCCAACGGCGTCACCTCCAAGGACGAGTTCATAAAACTCGCCAAAGAGCAGGAACTGGAGGGCTATCTCTTCCCCTCCACCTACAGTTTCAAGAAGGACCAGCCTGCACAGGACGTCCTTAATTTGCTAAAATCTGAATTCGACAGGCAGATAAGGCCTTTGTTCTCTGAAGGGTTTCCGCCGGGTCTGGACGAAAAGAAAGTCCTGATAATCGCCTCCATAGTGGAGCGCGAGGCGGTAGTGACCAGCGAGCGCCCCCTGATAGCCGCGGTGTACCTTAACCGCATCAAAAAAGGGATGCCGCTGGAAGCCGACCCGACCACGCAGTACGCGCTGGGCTACTGGAAGAAGAGGATCACCTACAAGGACCTCCGTACCCCGTCGCCGTACAACACGTATTACGCCAAAGGCCTGCCGCCGGGCCCGATATGCAGCCCCGGAAAAGCCTCGGTGGAGGCGGTGCTCACCCCGGCCAACATAGACGCGCTCTATTTCGTGGCCGACAGGCGGGGCAAGCACGTGTTCAACGTAAGCTTCAAGGACCATCTCAAGGCCAAGAAGCGCGTGGAAGCCGCGGCCAAAGAGGCCGGAATAGACTGGTAGTAAAAGATTTTCGGGCGTGTAGCTCAGTTGGGAGAGCGCCTCGTTCGCAACGAGGAGGTCGCAGGTTCGATCCCTGTCACGTCCACCAAATTTAAAGGGCCCCCGCATGGGGGCCCTTTAAATTTGGAGATGCGGGCGGCGCGGCGTCACCGACGTTGCGAACGAGGCGCTGGTGGCCAGCAGGCCGCCAGACGCGAGTGAGCAACGAGGAGGTCGCAGGTTCGATCCCTGTCACCCCTCCGCTATCAGTCCCTTTATCCGCCGGTACACCTGCCTGAGCGTATAGACCCGCGGCGCCTTGCGGCGCGACTCCGCGGCCCTGTCCAGGTAACCCAGGAAGAGCCGGAACCCCTTCAGGTAATAGAACTTCCCCGTCAGCGCCTTGACCGCCAGGTTCCCCAGCACGGTCGGCGTCCACAGCAGCAGCGACGGCAGGTCCAGGTGCGCGTAGTGCAGCAGGAACTTGTTGCGCGCCGCGATGGCCATTATGGCGGAAGGCTTGTTGTAGCTGTTGATGGTGCTGGAAGTCTTGTGCCGGCATACCGCCGAATGCTCGTACCAGCAGGTCCAGCCGCTGCGCCAGGCGCGCAGTCCCAGGTCCAGGTCTTCCCCATAGAAGGGAGTGAATATTTCGTCAAAACCGCCGAGCAACTTCAATTTGGCGGTGTCGACCAAAGCCTCGGCGCCGCCGAGATAAAGCGACGGGGCGCTGGTCCCGGACGACGGAAGATATCTGGTCGTGCCGTCCACCTGCAGGCCGTTCCACTCGGGGTATACCGCCGAACCCTGCACTATCTCATCGTCCAGGCCTACGATGCGGCCCATGACCCCGAATACTTCCGGATCCGAAAAGTGGGCGAACAGCGGTGCGAAAAAATCCTTCTCCAGCCGGATATCGG
>JAVVFK010000294.1:0-2407 GCA_032251015.1 Elusimicrobiales bacterium | reverse complement strand
ATAGGGCGGCGGCACCAGCGGTCCCGCCACCTCCACCTTCCTGCCGCCGGCATAGCGCAGCGAATAGGCCGCCGCTTTCACGCCGCGGGGGCCATAGGTGGAGCGGCCCGACGGGTTGAGGTAGGTGACCAGGACGCGCCCGAAGAGGCGGAAGACGAAGCCGCCGCGCGGCAGTTCCACCTCGCCGGTCCCGCCGTCGGGGCCGGTCAGCGGGTAGACGCGCCTTTCGCGGCTGAACAGCCGCGCGTGCAGCGCGGGCTCCAGCCGGAAGAACAGCGCCCCGTCCTGCGACCGGAACGGCCGCGGTCCCGCGGTCATGAGCGTCCAGATATTGACCATCTCGCCGGTGACGCCGCTCAGGCGCGGCTGCAGCCCGCGCCCGTGCATCTTGCGGTCCGGGAAAGCGCTGCTTACTATGAATGAGACGTTCTCCAGCGGGCTGCGGCCGTAGGTCTCCGGCGGCAGGAAGGCCGAGACGCCGGTCTCCATGTCGCGGTAGAACTCGTCGTAAAGACCGCTCTTGATGAGCTCCAGCAGGTACTTATACGACATGTGCGTATAGACCGACTCGTTCTCTATCCAGCCCGGGCCCCATGCCTTCACGCGGCCTATCTCGAACGGGGCCTTCTCCAGCGATTCGCAGACCTTGTACATCCGCAGCTTGCGGTCGAACATCGGGCTGTTCCTGACGGCGCGGTATATCTCCGCGCGCCGCTCCGGGTGGACCTTGAGCATATGCACGGGCCCCTCGAGGAAGAGCGGGAGGGGGGTGAAGCGGAATTTGGTCGGCCGGACCAGCGGGCTGCCGGAGGAGTGTGCCTTCCCCTTCAGGCGCTCCCAGGCGACGGCCTCGTTGCGGAAGTAGGTGTAGGGGACTCCGCCGGGGCTGAAGACCTTGCGCCGGTTCTCGGGCAGGTACATCTCGCGCAGCAGCCTGAGCGCCTTGCCGGCGAAGCGGCCGGCGCGTTCGGCGGTCGTCCTCACCTCTTCGCCCGACACGCCGAACCTGGTCAGTTCCCTGTATTTCTCCTTGAGGTCGTGGCTCTCGTCCCAGAAGCGGAACTTCCGGGACGCGGCGCGCGACGACAGCCGGCGGTCCAGCGCGCGTTCCAGCGCGGTCATGAAGTCGTGGAGCTCGCGGTAGAGGGGGAACTCGCGGCCGGGGAGCGCCGCGCAGCTCTCTTCGAGGAAGGCCAGGGCCTTCTCCAGCTCCAGCGCCTCGCACAGCGACGAGCCCAGTATGCCGGGCAGGCCGTTCATCGAATCGTTCCAGCCGGGCTTGTCGGACTCCATCTCGACGCCGATGTTCTCGGGGTCCAGCGTGGCGGTACGGTTGACGGCCAGGCAGAGCAGCTTGACCAGCAGGCTGGTGCGGTAGACCCCGCCCTTCCCGCGGCGGGTCCTGGCCATGGCCGGGTCGGCGCCGCCCCTGGCCGCCAGCATCCTGACCTTCTCCGGGTCGCGCGCGACGGCCTTGTACTGGCAGACCTTCCCGCCGGACTCCACGTACTTCTCCGAGCGCGGCCGCACCACGTCGGGATCGTCGTAGAAATAATAGTCCCGGCGGCCCAGCAGCAGCGCCTCCAGGCGGTCCGGGTAGACGGAGAGGTAATTGTCTATGAGGTCGAGGTTGTAGAACCAGTGGTCCGCCCAGAAACCCTCGTGCACGGCGCCGGAACCGTTCTCGCGGCAGAAGGCGAGCAGCCCGGCCAGGCGCGCGTCGCAGGCGGCGGCGCCGCGGGCCAGTCCCAGTTCCTCGAGCTTCATGACGAACTCGCCGGGCGCGAAATGCCGCCCGAGGACGACCTTCTCCAGCGCCGCCAGCTTGGCGCCGCTCCCGGCCAGCCGCTTAAGCCAGGCCCGGCAGCCCTTCTCGTCGGAGACGGAGTAGGTCAGCTGGGTTATCTCCAGCGGGTTGTAGCCGTCGAGCTGTATCAGGTTCATGAACAGCGCGATGTTGCGGTCCTCCACCTCGGGGAAGAACCAGGTGTCGCAGCGCCTGTTCTGGTTGACGCTGCGGTAATGCCCGGTCCCCTGCGAGAAATAGGTGGGCTCCACTATGAAGTGATGGTAGTCGCGCTCCAGGTCGCCGTTCTGCCGCGAGTAGAGGTAGAAAGCGGACTTTCCCTCGGCCGTGGGGAAGACGGCCGGCATGCCGCCGCGTATGACGTTATCGAGGAAGGTCTGCTCGCAGTAGCGGTCGAACCTGGTGTCGGCGCTAAGCGAGAAGCAGCGCGCCTTGATGGAGTCGAGCAGGCGGGAGCCGGCGGCGCGCTTCTCTTCGAAGAAGCCATCCTTCTCGCCGCCGAGCACCTGCTGGATCTCGCTGGGGGAGATGTGCTGGTCCGCCGGATGGGTGATCTCCGCGACGGTCTTCTCCTCCAACTCGTCGCGGCTGTAGCCGAGC
>JAVVFK010000293.1:0-2424 GCA_032251015.1 Elusimicrobiales bacterium | reverse complement strand
GGCGAGGATGTCCAGTTCTCCCCGCGACAGCATCGCCAGGAGAGCCCGACGCGCTCCCGACCCAAACAGACCCATCAAGCTCGAGGCCGTCCCCTGTGAAACCGCACCCAGGCGCAGGAGGGCCGAAAGCAGTTCGGGATTGCGCGCCAGGCGCTGGTTACGCTCGGGATGGCCGATAACCGGGGTGAGACCACTCAGCCTCAGCCGGTAGACCAGGTCTTCGGCGTAAGAGGGCCACTCGCGGTAGGGCGCCTCCAGAAGCACGTAGCGGCCCGACGGGCCAAGCGCGTAATCATGCAGGGACTCGGGCTCCATCGTCGCGGCGAAATTGAAGGTAAGCTCGTACCCCAGATGAAGGTCGATCAGGATACCTTCCTCTCCCAACACCTCCGCCAACCGGTCGAGTTCCCGCCGGGCCTCCGTCGGGGAAGGCCCAACCCCTTCGTCCCCGTGGGGCGTGCAGATCACGGCGGTCACGCCCGCGGCGGACATCGCTCTGGCCATCTGGAGGCTTTCGGCAAAGTCCCGCGCCCCGTCATCGACTCCGGGGATCAGGTGCAAATGCGTGTCAATCATGGATTCCTCTGTCGGGCAGGATTACCAGGTGAATCCTAGTACACTTCGAAGAAGCCCCGAGCCGGCCGCGCCGAACCCGGGAGCAGTAACCACGGCGCCGGGCGCGCGTTAACTGCAATTGGAGCCACACTGCCCGGATTACGAGCCGATAGACAACGGAATGAGGGAAGGCCGAGCCAATGGACGCAACTCTGATCACCGCGGGAGCCCTCGCGCTCGCCCTCTTGGTCGTGGTGCTGCTGCTGATTCATCTGAATCGCCGTGCCGTCAAGTACAGAGAAATGCAAAGCTTTCCCGCCTTCGAGAGTGGGATTCAACGAGAGAACTTTTTCAGCCCAGACCCGCCCGCGCAAACCTTGGCCCCTCTCCCCTCTGCCTCAAATCGTATCGTCAATGAGCCGGAGGTGGCGGAAGAGCCCCAAGAGGCGAGTCCCTATGCCGAGGAGACGGCCGCGAAGCCGGATACGGATAGGGCCAATCTCAGTGAGGAAGCCGCGTTCGAGGCCGCCTTCGATGCTCCCCCGGTGGTCCCCTCAGACGCCGGCCCCGCGTGGGGACATCCGATCCGCCGCTCGGCCGATCCCGCAGCCTCCTTGGTGCGCAATCTGGTGGAGGGGCAAGGCTCGCTGAGCGGAGACGATCTGCACCGCATGGAGCTGTACCGCGCAGACAAACTGCTCGCGGCTATCGGCGCTCTCGAGGAAGAGTTCGGAGGAAAGAAGCACGAGAACCGGCGGAAGCGTCTGCAGCGTCTGCGCCAACACGTCGAGACACTGCAGCAAGGGCCCGAGGAATGGGAAGAACCCGAAACCATGGAGATGCCCGCCGCCCCGGCTATGACCACGACGCCGCTCGCCTCGCCGGTCGCCTCGCCAAGTCCCTCCGAAGGCCGCGCCGATGACGAATCCGAAGAAGCCTCAGCGGAGCCCCAGCTGGCGGAACCCGAATCGGCCGAACCCGAATCGGCCGAACCCGAATCGGCCGAGTACGAGGATACCGAAGGGTCGAGACCCGATGTGGTCGCCGAGTCCGAGCCCATGTGGGAGTCGTGGGAGGAGGAATCCGAGGCCGTCTCCCGGCCCGCGGTGCTAGGTGAAGACGAAGCGGACTGGCCGTTCGCGACCCCGGCTCAGGACATAACCGCTCCGCCCCCTTCGACGGAGCTCGAACCCGACGGAGCGCACACGGCCGAGGATCTGGACGCCGAACCCGTGACCGAGGAATTCGCTCCCGAACCAGTCGAGGAGTCAGTTGCCGAGCCGGTCGACGAGAAAGCGGCGGCGGCCGACGAGGAACTGCCAGCCGATGAGGCCCCACCGGCTGAGGAGGCCGGGGCGCTCGCGGGCCTCTCCACCGAAGAACTTGCCGGTCTGCTGGCATCCGTCTCGGATAAATCCATCCGGGTGGCTGCGATCGACCGTCTGGTCGAGCAACCCAGCCCGGAAGGGCTCCAGGCCCTATATCAGTGCCTGGAGGATCCCGACCCGGAGATCCAACTGCACGCCCTGGAAGCCGCAGAGAAGCTGTTGGCCCGCCCCGCCGCGGAGTGAAGCCGTAGCTGGGAGGGATCGTCCCGACGCGGCCCCGCTGCCCTTCCGCGGTTTGTTGCCGACCCTAGCCCAGGAGACGCCGCGCCCGGCGGAGCAGTTCGTCACCGTCCAGACCGGCCCTCCACGCGATGAAGGGGGCGCGTCGCTCGAGGTCCAGGGGCTGCTCCCAAAGCGCGGTTCCATCGAGCGCGGCCGCGCCCCCTCCGCTTCGCCTTACCATATGCAGGCCGGCGGCGATGTCCACGGCGCGGCTGGGAACGGGCGCCAGCAGCAGGTCCGCCACCCCCGCGGCGACCTG
>JAVVFK010000292.1:0-2436 GCA_032251015.1 Elusimicrobiales bacterium | reverse complement strand
TCGGCGAAGCGGTGCAGGAGCATGTTCATATGCTGGGGAGCCCCGGCGCGGCTTTCCCAGCCCGCGACATAGAGGTCCCCGTCGGCGCCTACCAGTATGCGGGAGCCGGAGGCCTCGAGATTATCGACGGAATTATAGGTGCTGGCCCAGACTTCCGCCAGCGTGACGGAGCTTATGCGCGCGACATAAAGGTTGCGGTTGTTATCCGCGCCCGTCAGGTCGTACCAGTCGCCGGTCGTGTAGATCGCGCCGGTAACGGTCGATATGACGATGTCCCGTATGCTGTCCTCGTTATCAGTGAGCGGCTCGGAATTAGCGTATTCCGCGCTGGTGACGAGGTTCAGCGAAGAGTCGAATTTCACTATCGCGGCCTGCTGATCGCTTTCCTGGGGCATGTACAGCGAGTAGCCGCCGACGAAGACGTCCCCGGAATCCGCGCGGGCGAGGGCGAAAGCCTCGGCGCTGGCGGCGCCGGCGCCGATATAGTTGGCCGAAGAGATCAGAACGCCGGCCGGCGAATGCTTGGCGACGAACATCTTCACGGCGCCGTCGTCGGCGGAGCCGGCGGTGTAGACATTGCCGGACCCGTCCACGGTTATGGCGTAGGCGAGCTCGTCCTCCGCGCCGACGCTGCCGATGGTCCTCTCCCAGACCAGGCCGTTCTCGCCGAAGCGGGCGAACCACGGGGCGTAGCCCGTGGTCCCGCCGACTGGCATTACGCCGCCCGCCGCGTACAGGCCGGAGTCGTCCGCGAAGAGCCTGGTAACGACGTAGCTGGAATCCCCGGCCGCGGAATTATGGAAGGACACCCGCACGGTATTGCCGTACTGGTCCATTTTCTGCAGGGCCACGCCGTTCTTGCCGCCGATATTGCCGCCGTAAGCCAGGTAGGTATTGCCCATGGCGTCGCGGGTTATGGCCGAGAGCGGGCCGAAAGCGCTGTTTATCACCCAGAAGCGGTCCTGGGCGCCGCCGGCGTAAAAATCGCTCCAGTTGGTGTAGGGCGCGGCCGGCGCGGCGGCCACGGCCGCGGTGTTGACCGGCGTACCGTCCACCCAGGCCTTGAAGTAATAGACGGGAAGGTTCGTGCCGGTCATCATCCCGGGCTCGTAATCCGTATAGGTGCGCAGCCCCTGCACCGTATGCTCCACCATCGCGTCGGGACCGGCGGTGTGCGACTCGTCTATCTGGGCCGCGGCACTGTCCCATACCATGCCTTCGGAATAGGTGCTGTACTGGATCTTATAACCGGTGGTCACTCCCGAGGCGGCTATCCAGCTCAGGTGCACCGAGGCGGTATAAGGACCGGGGCCGGCCGTCAGCGCCGCGGAGCCGGACTGCAGGCCCGTGACCTTCATTATCCCGTACTTATAGAGCATGCCCATGCCGACATAAGCTTCGCCCGTCGCGGTATCCACCTCTACGTCGTAGCCGACCTCGGAGTTGTACTGCCGGTCGATGGACATGGAGAGCACCTGCGTGCCGGAGGGACTGTACTTGGCCAGCCAGACGTTCTCCGCCTGTCCGGAATTATAATCCGTCATCTTGCCCGTGACCCAGGCGTTGCCCAGGTTGTCCAGGGCCAGGCCGTAAGCGCGGTCGTCGGCATTGGAAGGCCCGTTGACGCTGCGGTGGAAGAGGCGGTTGCCGCTGGGATCGTACTTGGCCAGCCAGGCGTTATAGCCTGCCGTCTCGGTGTACTCGTAGCCCGCGGCGTAGGCGTTGCCCCCGCCGTCGACTTTGACCGACCGCAGGGCGTTATCGACGTAGCCCCCCTGGCTCGTCACCGTATAGGTACTGGCCCAGATATGCGCCAGGGCGGCCGAATCGAATTTACCCAGCCAGACCGCGTTATTGCCGGTAGAGTCTATGATGCTGCCGGCCACCCAGAGACCGCCGCCGGGCCCGGCCGCTATGGAATAACCGGTGCTGTAGCCGTTCTGGCCGTCGAACTGGGTCTCGTCCACTTTAACGCCGTCGGACTTGTTGAACTTGCCTACCCAGACGTTTTCGTTGACCGAACCGGTCACGTACACATGGGTTCCGTCGATGGCCAGGTCATGGGCTTCTTCCCAGCTGTAAGGCCCGGAATTATAGATCTCGGTCCACAGGATGTCGCCGTCATGGCTGTACTTGCGCACCCATATATTCCGGCCCTGCGAAATCTCGTTGGCGTCTATGCTGCCGGTCACGTAGACGCCGGAGGCGTCGACGACTATGGCGCGGCCGTAATCGTAGGCGGACTGGCCTGTCTCGCTGTTGAAGACGTCGGTCCACTGTATATTGCCCGAGGCGTCGTATTTACGGACATAAATGTCGGAATTTAATTCCCCGAACGAATTCACCACGTAAATGTCTCCCGTGTCCGGCATGCGGGCTATCGTGTTCTTGACGTCGAAGTCGGAGTTCTGGTACACGTTGCCGGCGGAGACCGCG
>JAVVFK010000291.1:0-2479 GCA_032251015.1 Elusimicrobiales bacterium | reverse complement strand
GGGTGGCGAAGGTCAGCGTCGCGCCGATCAGAACCGCGACGCCCGCCATCTCGTCGGCCAGCAGCGTCGCGCGCAGCGCGCTGAACCGCGCCACGGCGCCGGCGCCGCCGTCGCGCAGCAACGCCGGCGCCGCGTCAAGCAAGGTGATCGCCAGCGCCAGCGCCACCAGCCCGGCCAGCGCCAGCCAGCCGTAACGCGACTCTCCCTCCGCCCGCAGGGCCGAGTAAAGAGCCAGCGTCGAGAAGAAGGTCAGCAGCATATCGGTGCCCGCCGACCAGGAGGCCACCATCACGTGGGTCACGCAGTAGAAGAGAGCGGCGGCCCAGAGGCCGGCCCGGCGGCCGTAAAAACGGCGCCCGAGGGCGAAAGCCGCCAGCGCCGAGAACAGGCCCGCGGAAAAATTAAGGAGCTTGGCGCAGACGCCGCCGTCCAGGAACAGCGCGGCGGAATAGAGCATGCCGTGGGCCATCGGCAGATTGGAATAAAGATTGTAGGGGATATTCTCTATCCCGCCGGCGAGATTGTAGGCGTTGGGCGCGGCCAGGTGGTAGACCAGCGCGTCGTAGAATATCTCCGGCCCCAGCGCGGCCGTCAGGTTGACCAGCAGCACCCCGGCGAGAAGGAGAAGAAGGACGATGTCGGCGGCGGAGAGCGGCTCGCCGGGAGACGGCTCCGCCGGGGGTTCGCGGCGCGCTCTTTCGATATGCGCGAAAAGACCGAAACCGGCCAGCCCGGCTCCGCAGGCCGCGACGGCCCATTCATAAAGAAGGCCGGCGAAACCCAGGCCGGTGAAAGCGAGCGAGAAAACGGCCAGGCCGGCCCCGAACGAGAGGATAAGGCGCTCCAGCCGGGTGGAACCGCGGTAGAAAAGCCCCGACAGCAGGCCGCCGGCCATTACCGCGGCGGCGGCGAAGAGTCCCCCGGCCAACAGGGAAACGACCGGGGAAGTTAAGGCTTTCAGGGAAACCGGGAAATACTGGGAAAGGGAGAGCGCCGGGACCAGCAGCCGGTTTTGGGGAAGAAAGGAAGAATAGTGCGAGAGGAGGACCAGCCCTCCCCAGCCGAGAACGGCCGTCCACGCCGCCCACGCCGGGAAGCGGGCGGGCTCAGCCTGAACGGAAGCCCGCTCCGCTTTCCTTTCGCCTTTACGGTGTTTCTTTCCCACCGGCCTATTTTTCCAGCACTTCGATATTGGCCCTGGGAACGGTAAGTTTGGTGCCGTCGGCCAACTGCACTTCCAGCACGCGGACGAGGCTCTCGCTGGCGCACTTGGTCAGTTCCGGCGGCAGCGAAAGCACCGTGCCGATGATCCCGAAGTGCGGCTCGCGGATGATGCGCACGGGGTCGCCCGGCTCTATCCAGCCCCGGCCCTCCTCGCGCTTGCACTCGCTGACGTCCTTGGGATAGCCGGGGACGATGATCTCGGGACGCATGACCCCGGCGCGTATCTGGGTGGCGCCGCTGACGCTGGCGTTCTCCCCGTTGCGGGAGGCCAGCAGCTTGAACGTGTACTCGGCCATCGGGATAAGGCCGAAGCCCTCGGTGACGATGAGGGTGAGCCCGATCTTCTCCGTGCCGGTCACGGCGACGCCGATGTCGTAGCCGAGGATCTGGCGCAGGTCGCGGTCGTGTATGCCGCCGACGACGATGGCGTTGACGCCGGCCTCGATGGCCCGCTTGATGGTGGCCAGGCCGGCGTGCTTGCCGCCTATCACGATCTTGCCCTTATGTTCGTCCTTGATGTGCTCCGGCGTAAGTTCCTCGTCGGGAGTCTCCACGGCCATCGCTATGGGGCCGTTGGTCTCGCCGCCGATGCCGAAGATGCCCTGGATGAAGGTCCCCTCGGTCTCCACGGTCACGCCGAACTTGGGGTGGACCTCCACGACCTTGCCCTGGATATAGGACAGCAGCGGCAGCACCTTCGGGGGTTCGCGCAGCAGCATCTGGCCCGTGACGTCGGAGACGCTGTCCACGGTGCCGTTTATCGGGGATTCCACCGTGGTCTTGAACCACTTTATGAGGGGCTTGTTCTCGGCCAGTATCTCTCCCTTTTTGACCGGGTCTCCCACCTTCTTCAGCATGAACTGGGAGATCTCGCCGGCGGTCACCGACAGGCGGTTGGCGATGTTGACCGGGAATACCTTTCCGGGCAGCTCGGTCTGCGCCATTATGTCCGTGGAAGTTACCTTCTGGCCCTCCGCGGCGAGGACCGTGCCGGGAATGGGGAGAACGCGCCGCTTGCGCAGCATGGTGCAGGGTATCACTTTGAGTCCGGGGGTGTATGCATGAGCCATAATTTTCTCCTTGATCGCGCCGTCAGGCCGGGTACATCTCCATGGCCTTGTACCACTTGTTTAGCTCCGCTATCCGCTTGGCGTGGGCCTTGGGCAGCTCGAAAGGCCTGCCGCGGCCGTCGAGGATAAGGCCTACCTGCCCGCCCTCGCATTTGGCCTCGCGGGAATTGCCCGGGCCGGCTCCG
>JAVVFK010000290.1:0-2481 GCA_032251015.1 Elusimicrobiales bacterium | reverse complement strand
GAAGCGTCCTCTTCCGCCGGCGGGGCGGGAGCGGGTTCCGGCTTTCGCTCCGAGGTGAAGCGCTTGACCGTGTCAACCAGCTGGGAATTCTCGAAAGGCTTCTGCAGGTATTCGTTGGCGCCCAGCTTCATCACGTCCACGGCCGACTGTATGTGGCCGTAGCCGGTGATCATGACCACCGGCAGAGAACGGCTGAACTTGCGTATGCGCTCCAGCACTTCTATGCCGTCCATGCCGGGCAGACGTATGTCGAGCAGGACCAGGTCGGGCTTCTCCCCCTCCAGCGCGGCTATGGCGGACGGCCCGTCCTGGGCTTCGGCCACGCTGTGGCCGCGCAGGCGCAGCACGTTGCGTATCGCCAGCCTCATGTCGGGTTCGTCGTCGACGACCAGGATCTTGGCCATAGTCTACCTCAGCCTTCTTCCGGCGCGTCCGGAAGGAAAATCTCGGCCTGCGTTCCGCGGCCGAACTCGCTCGATATCTTTATCTCTCCGCCGTGCGACTTGATGATGTTCTTGGCTATCGCCAGCCCCAGGCCCAGTTTGCCGGGCTTGGTGGAAAAGAAAGGCTCGAAGACGGCGGGCAGGTTCTTGGGCTCTATACCCCGGCCGGTATCGGAGACCTTTATGACCTGTCCCCCCGAGGAACGGCGTATATCCACCGCGATCCGGCCGCCCTTGTCGAGGGACTCGGCGGCGTTGGCCAGGACGTGCTCCAGCGCCTCCTGCAGGCGGACCTGGTCCACGCGCAGCGGCGGGAGGTCTTTCGGCGCGGAAACCCTGGACTGGAAAGGGACCTGTCCCTGAATGCCGGCTACGAAGGCCAGGGCCTCCCTGGCCGTTTCGCCGAGCCCGACGGTCTTGCGCTGCAGCAGCACCGGCCTGGAGAAATCGGCTATTTCCTCTATGCGCTTCTGCAGGGTTACGATGCTGCGCACTATCGCGCCCAGAGGCTCCCTGAGATCGGCCTCTTTGGGCGCCTCCAGGCAGTACTCGGCATGGCTGCGTATTATGCTGACGGAATTTGAGATCTGGTGCGCTATGCCGGCGACCAGTTCCTGCAGGTCGGCGGAGGCGCCCGGGGCGGTCTTGCCCCTGAAGCTTTCCCTGGCCGCGCGCAGCCCGGAGATCTCGGCGGCGGCGGCCTCCAGCCTGTCGGAGACCTCGGCGAGTTCCTGCTCCTTGACGGACAGGCGGCGCTCGGCCTCGGCCAGCTCGGCACGGGCCTTCCCCCCCTTGCCGGCGTCGGTCAGCTTGCGCTCGCGCTCGATCCAGCGCTCTTTCTCCGTCGATATCTTGGAAAGGCTCCTGCGCGCCTCGGCCAGTTCGTCGTTCTTTTCCTTCAGCCGGGACTCGAGCTCCCTCAGCTTCTTGCCGGACGAGGCGGCCTTGTTCTTCTCTTTTTTGGAAACGTCTATCTCGGATTTGAGCGCCTCGGCCTCAGCCTTAAGAGACGACTCCCGGGAGTGAATGGCGTGCAACTCCGCCTCCAGCCTGACGGCAGCGGCGCGCGCCTCCTCCAGCTGGCGGTTGTCGTCCTTGAGTTGTTTCTCGTAGTTCTTGTGCAATTCGCGCTCGTGCTCGCGCAGGCGGGCGCATTCAGCCTTTATGGCCTCGTGGCCGGAGCGCGCGGCTTCCAGTTCCATCTCCTTCTCCGCCAGGCGGGAACTGAGCTGCTGCATCTCGCCGGCGAGTTCGTGATAGCGGCGGCGGTCGGCCTCGGCCAGCTCTGAAAGACGCCTGGCGCCTTCCGATTCGGACTGGGCCAGGCCGGAGCGCAGCTTCTCTATCTCCGCGGCCTTCTCCGCCAGGGAATCTTCGTGCCTTTTTTTCAGCGCATCGTGATCGGCCTCCAGCGCGGCGTACCGGGTGGAGAGTTCCTCGGCCCGCGACAGGGCCTGGCTGTAGCGGGCGTGCTCCTGGCGCAGGCTCTCGGCTATCCTGGAAAGTTTCTCGGTATCCTCGCGCCCGGCCTTCTCGGAGATGGCGGCAGCCATCTCCTGCGCCTCGGCGGAAAGTTTTTTGAACGAGTCGCGCTCGGACTCGAGCGCCTTTATCCTGGAGGACGAACCGGCCAGTTCCTCGCGGGCGGCGCGGATCTCCGCCTCGGAGGCGTGCATGCGCTCGGCCAGGCGAGCGCGGTCCTCCTCCACGGCGGCCAGGTCTTTCTCCAGCGAAGCGACCCGTGCCGTGAGCTCCGAGACCAGCCTCTCCTTGCGGCGCAGCGCCGCGGTCTCGGCGGAGGCCTTCTCCGCCGATTGAGGGGCGGTTTCGAAGAATTTAAGCCTGTCCTCCAGCTCGGCCAGCCGGGATTCGCGCACGGCGAGGGTCTCTTCCATCTGCCTGGCACGCACCGCGAGTTTCTCCAGGGAGGCGGCGCGCTCGTTCATGGCCTCCTCGGCGGCGCTGAGCCGCACCAGCGCGGAGGATCTCTCCAGCACCGCGCCCTCCGCTTCCTTCCTGACCAGGTCCAGCTTGTGCC
>JAVVFK010000028.1:0-17282 GCA_032251015.1 Elusimicrobiales bacterium | reverse complement strand
AAGGGTTCGTCACCTTCCACGGGGGTCTGGGCACCCCGGAAGGGCAGGACTACAACGCCGTCAAGGGACCGCTGCTGGTGTTCCACGGCTCGGCGGACACGGCGATCCCCCTGGACCAGTTCGCCGCCCTGGCCGCCGCCCTGGAGGACGTCAAGTCCCGCAAATCGGAACTGGAGGACAAAGTTTCCAGGCTGGAGAACGACCTGGCCGAAGCCCGCGACGCGGCCACCAGGACCGAGCGCGAATGCCGCGCCAGGCAGGCTTTCGAGGAGAGCTCCGCTCTCTCTGAAAAGGTCGCCGAGCTGGAAGGCCGTTACGAGGCCAGGCGGGCCGAGCTGGAGGAGGAAACCGCCCGGCTGCGGGCCGCCTTCGAGGCCGAGTACGCCCGCAAGGCCGGCCAGAGCGAGAGGACCGTCGAGGTGCGTCTTGCCCAGCTCCGCGAAGAGAACGAGGCCCTGCGCGCCAACATCTCCTCGCTGCGCGAGGAGGCCTCCGCGTCCGGCACGCGCGCCGCCACGGTCTTCGACGAGATGATGCAGAAGGTGCGCGAGCACAAGGAAGAGACGCTGGCGCTGCGCGAATCCCACGCCGCCGAGCTGGACGCCCGCACCCGCGCGGCGGTCGAGAAGGCCACCGAGGGACTGGTCAGGAAGATCGCCATGGCCGAGGAGGAGATCTCCTCCATGCGCGACGATTACGAGCTGGAGCTCTCCAGGGCCCGCGAAGCATCCGCCGCCGAGAAGGACCGCCTGCTGGCCGAGCTCGGCAAGCGAGAGAAATATATCGAGGCGGCGGGCCTGAAGATCGCCGACCTCGAGCGGCAGCTCATAGCCCACAGGCAGGAGTCCGCCGAGATAGTGGTCAGGCAGCTGGCCGAGCAGGAGGAGAAGTTCAAGGACGTCATCGCCGAGTTCCAGAAGCGGCAGCTGGAGCTGGAAGAGGGCTACTTCAAACAGGTGGAGCAGACCCGCAAGGACTACGAGGAGCGCCTGGCGCGGCTGGAGGAACTAGCCGGCAGCAAGGACAGGATGCTCAAAGAACGCGAGGCCGTCTACGGCCGCAAGCAGCTGGAACTGGACGCCCGCCAGGGCGAGCTGGCTGCCAGGGCCGCGGCCGTAGACCAGGAAATAGGAGAGATGCGCCGCTCCGCCGCCGCCAGGGAACGGGACCTCGAGGCGCGCCGCCTCGAACTGGACAAGGAGTACGCGCGGAAATCCTCCGAACTGGAGAAAATGCGCATAGAGCTTTCCCGCGCGATAGCCGAGTACAAGGGCAAGAAATAATATGGAAAAGGAAAAAGCGGTCAAATGCGTGCCGTTGGACCTGGTGCGCAATCTGCAGGCTCTCTCCAAGAGGCTCTGGGACGAGAAGAACCCGGCCGCCGTGCACGTCAGCGCGCTGGTGGAGGAATTCGGCGACGAGGTCACCTCCATGGAGAAAGTGCTGGGGGAGTACGAGGCGGGCTACGCCGGCCGCCTGGCCATAGCCGAGCGCGAGCACGCGGAGAAAGCCGCCGTGCTGGAGGCCCAGATACGCGACCTCAAGGAAAGGGTCGCCGCCACGGACGCCGAACGAGCGGGGCTGCATAAGAAGATGACCGAGCTGGCCGAAGCGCTCAGGCGCAAGGAGTCCGAGCTGGCCGACGCCCGCGCGGCCGGCGCGGAGAGCGAAAGCGAACTCAATTCCAGATACGTCGCCAGGATGCAGGAACTTTACGATAAGCTCAACAAGAAGGAGCAGGAGATGCTCTCCTCGTGGGAGGAGAAAAGCCGCGAACTGGAACTAAGGGCGCAGGCCCAGGAAAAATCCCGGGTGGAGAAAGCCCGGTCCCTGGACGCCCGCGAGAGTATCCTGGAGGACGAGTTCGCCCTTAAGAAGGCCGAACTGATAAAGACTTTCGAGCGGGCGCGCGCCGAACTGCAGGCCAGGGAGAAGTCCCTGGCCGAGCGGGAAGCCGCGCTTCGCGACGCGGGGAGGAAATAATGGGCGGCGGGATGGAGGACCTGGCCCGTATGCTGGGCCGCCTGCGCGAGGAGACCCCGGAGGTCGCGCGGAAGACCCGTCCCCCGGATCAGTCCGTCCCGGCCGGCGCCGGGAATATCATGCCGCATGGTGTCCCCAGGATACCCGGCCCCGGTATAACCAGCCGCGGCCGCCGGCCCCTGCCCGAGTTCGGAGGCGAACCGCCTGAGGCCCATCACAGCTCCCTCATCTGGGCCGAGAACAAAGAAACTCTCATATTCGGCCTTCTTATATCGGTCCTGGCCTCGGCGCTGGGCGTCATAGGCGGCTACCCCTACCTGGTGCTTTTCGGTTCCGTCGCTTTCATGCTTTTCGCTATCGGGTCTTTCCTGATGCTGGTCGGCTACTATTTCAACTCCCGGCGCCGCGGCGCGCCGGAGGCGGGCGCCAACGAGAAGATAGAAAGGCTCAGGCGCAAGATAGAGGCCATGGAAATGAGGCCGCCGGCCGGGCAGTCCTTCTCCGCCTCGCCCGCCCATGACGGCGCGAAGGAGCGGGAGCTGGAGCGCAAGATAGAGGAACTTCGCACCATAGTGGTAAGTCTCTCCAGGGCCGTGGAAAATCCCGGCCGACGCGGTAAATAGTTATAATTGAGTATCCGCAGCGATCAGGGGTCAATATGAAAAGACTTGCAGCCGCTTTTGTCATCCTTCTCAACGCGTTTCCCGCCGGCCTCTGCGCCCAGGGCCTGACCCTGGCGGCGCCGGGCGCGCATTATATCACCCCGGGCGACGTCATAAGCGTCAACGTCTTTCCCGCCGAGGAATTCTCCCGGGAGGTCACGGTGCAGCCCGACGGGACCATCGAGATCCCCCTGCTGGGCTCGGTCAAGGTGCAGGGGATGAAAGCGGACGAACTGCAGAACATACTCACCGCCAGGTTCTCCAAATACGTTTCCAACCCCAGCATAACCGTCAACCTCAGGAAGTTCTCCTCCTACCGGGTGGCCGTGATAGGACAGGTGCGCAACCCGGGATACTTCGAGTACCGGGAGGGGATGAAACTGCTCGAACTGATAGCGCAGTCCGGCGGTCTGCAGGACTACGCCCGCACCGGGGACCTGCGAGTCTTCCGTTCGGTCAAGGGCCCGGACGGCGGCGTCAAAGAGGACGTCTTCGAGGCCAGGCTGGACGAAGTGTTCGACGGGGAAATGGACAAGAATATTCCCCTTAAGCCTGGCGATGTTGTCTATGTTCCGCGCAAGAGACTGGCCTCGACCACCAAGTGGATAAGCGACAATCTGCTGCCCTGGCTCATCCTGGGCACTTTTACCCTGAGCATGCACCTGGCCACGGACGGGACGCGCTGATGAACTCCGAACTCACCCTTTACGACTACTGGCGCATCATAAACCGCCGTAAATGGGTGGCGATGCTCACTTTCGCCGTCACGATAATCTCGGTCCTTTTTTACACCCGCCTGCAGCCCGTCACTTATAAGAGCGAGGGCGTGATAAAATTCAAGCCGCCGGCCAGTTATTCGAGGCTGCCCGGTTCCGAGATGATGACGGAGTGGGACCCGTGGGGAGCGGTGGCGACGGAATTGCGCGTCATAACCTCCGTGGAAGTCGCGGAAAGGGCGGCGGCCAGGCTCGGTATTCTCAAGCGCGACGGTTCCGACACGCAGCGGGTCGCTTCGCTGCTCGGTTCTTACAAAGCCGAGAGGCTGCAGGATTCAAACCTCATAAGCATATCGGCCTACAGCTCCAGTCCGCAGATGGCCGCCAGGACCGTCCAAGCGGTGATAGAGGGCTACCGGGAGTACGATCTGGAGCAGAAGAGCGCCCACGCCCGCAAGACGCTCGAAGATATCTCCGCCAGGAAGGCGGAGGTCGAAAGCAGCCTGCGTTCGCTGGAGCGTCAGAGACAGTCCTTCTACGAGCGCAACCCCAAGTCCGGCATGAGTTCCATCCTGGCCAATCAGCTGGCCGACATGGAGATACGCAAGCGCGAGCTCCTGGAGAGGTACACGCCTAACCACCCGGAGATAATCAACTTCGACCAGAGGATAGAGGCGCTGCAGTCCAAGCTGGCCGAGATCCCGGCGCAGGATACCGAATTGGTCCGCATGACCCGCGAGCTGCGCATGCAGGAGCAGCTCTATACCACGCTCAATAAAGAGCTCGAGTCCGCCAAGCTGGGCGTCTCGTCGATAGTATCCTTCGTCACGGTGATCAACCCCCCGACGCCCTCCGGCTCCCCGGTATCGCCCAATAAGCAGCTTAACCTGATGGTCGGCATTTTCATGGGCCTTTTCCTCGCCATTGTGCTGGTCTTCATCCTTGAGAACCTAGACGTTTCGATCAGCACCATCGAGGACATCGAAGGATTCCTGAAGCTGCCGGTGCTGGGCCTTATCCCCAATATACTCAGCGAGAAGCCGCTCGATAACTGGCTCACCCAGTTCTTCAAGAAGGAGCGCTACACCGTGGAGGCTTTCCGCAGCGCGCTCATCTTCAACAAGCGCTACGCCTCCAGCGTGATAGAGGCCTACCATACGCTGCGCACCAATATCGTCTCCAACCTCAACACCAAGGAGAGCTTCGCCGTGGTGTTCAGTTCCGCCGGCGCCGCCGAGGGCAAGACTCTCACCGCGGTCAACTTCGCCCTGGCCAGCGCCAATTCCGGGCTGAAGACGCTGCTGATAGACGCCGATATGCGGCGCCCCGCCATATACCAGATATTCGGCCTGGACAAGCAGCCGGGCCTCAGCGACGTCCTCTCCGGGCGCGCCGAGTGGCAGGAAGTCGTCACCGAGAGCGCCGACTTCATCATGGGCGGCATGAACTTCGAGCACCTGATGCGTTTCCAGGGCGTGGAGAACCTCAAGATCATGAACTGCGGCGCCACGCCGGCCAACGTCGTGGACCTGCTGGATTCCTGGCGCTGGGAAGAGCTGATGGCGTCGCTCAAAAGCGAGTTCGACGTGATAATATTCGACGCCCCGCCGGTACTGCTCTTCATAGATTCCGTCATACTGGCCAAACACACCGACGGCGTGGTGCTGGTGTACAAGGCCGGCAAGATAGCCCGCGGCGCCCTGCGCCGCGCCAAGGAACAGATCACCGGCGTCAACGCCCGGATGATAGGGGTGGTCCTCAACGGCGTGCGCGCCTCCGAGATGGGCCCCCAGTACGGCTACTACTATTACGATTACAATAATTACGTGAAACGGTGAGCCCCCGATGAACTACCTGCTGGCCATAGCCGCAACCGCGCTGGCGGTCATGGCCGGCTGGTTCGTCACGGTCGCTCCCCCGGGCGCCATCATAGTCGGCGCCTTCGCCGTAGGAATATCCATATTCGCTTTCTTCTCCCCCAAACTCAGTCTTTTCCTCATCGTTTTTTCCATGCTCCTGTCCCCGGAGATAGGGCTCGGTCAGCTTATGCCGGCGCGGCACATAGTGATACGCTACGACGATATCCTGATGGTCGTGATATTCATTTCCTGGTTCGCCAGGACGGCTATGGACAAAAGCTCCGCCTTCATCGTGGACACCCCGGTGCACAAGCCCATACTACTCTACACGGTGCTCTGCGTCGTCTCCACGGGACTGGGCGTGCTGCGCGGCGACGTGAACGCCAAAATATCGTTCTTCTACGTGCTGAAGTACGTGCAGTATTTCCTTCTCTACTTCATGACGGTCAATATCGTCCAGAATAAGGAGGAGGTCAAGCGCTATCTCCGCGCCGGCGCCCTGGTGGCCCTGCTCGTCACCGTTTACGCGTACTATTATTATTTCAGTTCTACCGGCAATTCCCGCGCGACAACGCCTTTCGAGGCCCCCCTTGGCAATCCAGACGAAGCCGAGCCGGCCTCCCTGGGGGGGTACTACCTGATCGTTATAGGGATTTTGCTGGGTTTTGTATCCCAGGCCCCGCTGAAAATATCATTCCTGGCTATGGCAGGCCTGGCGGCCATACTGCCGGCTTTTCTTGTAACCTATTCCCGCGCGTCCTACATTGGGTTAGCCGCCATGCTGCCGACCTTTCTTGTGATCTCCGCGCGCAGGCGGCTTTTTATTTTTACCGCCCTGCTCGCATTCGTGCTGGGAGCCATGCTCCTGCCGGGCATATCCGCCCGGGTCGCAGACCGGGTGAGCACCACTTTCGTCGGGGACCTGGCGGCAAGAAAAGTGGAATTCATGGGCGTGAGAGTTAACCTTGAGGAGTCGGCTTATCTGCGCTATAATTCGCTCAGGCGGGTCCTTACCGACCGCCTTCCCAAGCATCCCTTTCTCGGCTGGGGAGTAACAGGTATCGGGCTGGGAGACAATCAGTACGCCCTGGTTCTGGGAGAATTGGGGATAGTCGGGTTCTTCGCCTTCCTTTGGATGCTGGTCAGGGTTTTTTACGCGGCCAGAGCCGTTTATAATGGCTATGACGAGTTCTGGATAAAAGCCGTGGCCGCAGGATTGATGACCGCCCTGGCAGGGCTGCTCTTGCAGGGTCTGGGGGTCAATACCTTTATTATCGTGCGCATAATGGAACCCTTCTGGTTCCTTACGGCGCTTATAATGGTGCTTCATCGAACTTTACCGGAGTTGCCGGGGTCCGGGCGTAATCAAGGAGCAAACGCATGAGAAGCGAAACAGAGACTATTTTCAGGTCCGCCGCGGATTCGGCCCGTTCTGTCCTCGCTTTGTTATCCTTTGCCGTCGCCCGGTTCCGGTACCGCAGGGCGCGGGGACTGAAACTCAATCTCGGTTGCGGTGAAAGAAGGCGAGATGGATACCTGAACGCGGATATCGTAAGGAGCGGCGCGGCCGATATACGTCTGGATATCTCCTCCCCTCTGCCTTTCCCGGATAATTCGGCTGATGCGATAGAGGCTTATCATCTGCTGGAACATCTTCCAAGGAGGAAAACCGCCGCCGTTCTTAAGGACTGGATAAGGGTGCTCGCTCCGGGGGGGAAGTTGGTCGTAGAGTGTCCGGATCTGGACGCGGCCATGGGCAGGTGCCTCTCCGGGGACGCCGCGGGCCTGGACGGCATATACGGCCTTCAGCGGTATCCGGGCGACACGCATTTTTTCGGGTACAATTTCCCGAGACTCAAACGGATGCTGGAGGAAGCGGGCGGGCGCTCGGTAAACCTGAAGCCGGCGTCCGATTATCACGCAACTTCCGAACCCTGTATAAGAGTGGAGTGCACGAAATGAACCCTGAGAAGGAAGAGCCGGATAGAACCCGTGAGGGGGTAATCCGTCGGGCTTACAGGTGGGGCCGCCGTAAACTGGCTGAGCGGGGCGGGCCCGCGGCCACGGCTCTCTATCTTTATTCCGAGAGACTGCGTCGTTCCGGCACCGGTTGGCGTTACTCTTTCGTGAGGCTGGAGGAACTTCTGGCCTGGAGCCTCTCCTGGGCCCCGTCGCTCTCCGGTTTTGACCTGGTCATAGGGGTGCCGCGCAGCGGGCTGCTGGTCGCCGGTGTCATTGCGGCCAGGCTGGGGAAGCCCCTTGCCACGCCCGAGACCCTGCGTTCCGGCCTTTGCTGGAGAGGGGGGCCCGGCGCCGGCCCGACGGACAAAGCGGGCCGGGTTCTTCTGGTCGATGACAGCGTTCACTCGGGGAAAACCATGAACCTCGTCGCCGCCGGGGTGAGAGAAACTCTGCCGGGCGCCGTGGTGGAGACGGCCGCGCTCATCGCCGCCCCGGGCTCGGAACGCATGGTCGACTATTTCTTCCGCACTGTAAAGGTCCCCCGGCTGTTCGAGTGGAATATGCTCCATGTTAAAAAGGGCGCTCTTCTCTGCGATCTTGACGGCGTTATCTGCGAAAATTGCCCCCCGGGAACCGATGGGGACGAGAAAGAATATTCCCGGTGGATCGGGAACGCTAAGCCTTACCTCGTGCCTTCGTTCGAGATAGACTGCATCCTCTCCGCGCGGCTGGAAAAATACAGGACGGAAACCGAGTCCTGGCTCCGCAAGAACGGGGTGCGCTATGGGAAGTTGTTGCTTTGGGATCTGCCGGATAAGGATTCCAGGAAGGGTCTTTTTTCCGAATATAAGATATCACGGGTCAAGGAAGTAAAACCTGAAATGGTATGGGAGAGCAATCCCGGCCAGGCCGCCGATATACACCGGGCCACCGGTATCCCGACGCTCTGCGTAGATACCATGACGATGCACGGGTAGAGTATGGAGCACGGAACAGCCAAGCCCTTTTCGGTAAGCGTCCTGATAGCCACGCGGGATAGACCGGATCAGTTCTGCCGGTGCCTTTCCGCCCTTGCAGGGAAGGGAGCGGCCCGGCTCATAAAAGAAGTGATAGTTCTGGAAGACGGGAGTCCGCCGGGTGTACAGGAGAGCGTCCGCAGCTCGTTGGAATCCGTATGCGCCTTGATGGGGGTTCCCCATCGTCTGTTGCTCAACACTTCGCCGGAGGGCATCGCCGTCGCCCGCGGCAGGCTTTCGAATGCCGCCTCACCGGACTCCGCTTACTCGCTGTATCTGGACGACGACGTTTATCTTGCCCGGGGGTGTCTGACCGAACTTGTCGAATGTCTCGCTTCATGGCCCGCCGCCGGAGTGGCGGGGCCCAGGACGGTTTTTTCCGACAAGCCTGGCGTAACTGCGCATGGGGCCAACTTCGTCTCGCGTTGGACAGGTATCTACGCTGAGACCGATCCGCCCGTGAGAACTGAATGCGACTGGCTGCTTACCACATGCTTCCTGGTAAAAAGAGAAGTCCTCGCGGCCGGCGTGGATTTCGAGCCCGGTTTTTATTTTACGCACGCGGAGGTGGATTTTTGTCTCAGGGCGGCGGCCGCCGGATTCCGTACCGTATATTGCCCGGCGGCGGTCGCTCTGCATGACGAAAAGGCCGGGCTGGTGAAGCCCGAGCGCCTTTACTATATGTACCGGAACAAGTTCCTCGTGCTCAGGCGGGGGCTGCGGTTGCCGGGACGGCTGACCGCGCTGCTTTTCACGGCTGTTTTAGGAACGCCGCGTTATCTGGCTGAATCTCTTATCCGTAACCGGCGCGCCGATATCCGCGAATTGCGCCTGATATTCAAAGCGGTCATCCACGGACTGGCCGGCAGGATGGGCCCTCTTCAGGATAATTCGGCGGCCGCGCGGCGCAGGTAATAGGCGGCGACCAGGATCGTCTTTACCGCGTAAAAACCGCATGCCGCGGGAAGAAATAACTCCATCCGGCCGCAGACCGCAAGTATCGCCAGCGCGACAAGCTGTACATTGAAGGATTGAAGATTAAGGTAGAGAAGATAAAATAGAGAGTTCCTGTACCTGGAAGTTCCTATTGTAGAGTCGGGCGGGAGGGAGCCCGCTCCTCTGCTTCTTTCCTTCTCCGCGGCGTACCGGTCGAAACTTCCCTCTACGATAGAACTGTAAAGCATGAAAGTAAGGGCGGCCGCGCCCAGGAGCGTATGAAGCCACGGCCTGCCGAGGAACAGGCCGGTTCCCGTTCCGGCCAGGTGAAGCCCTATGCCTAAGGCCGGGAAGAACAATCCTTCCGCCAGAAGCCCCAGTACCCCGTCCAGCATTTTGCCGAAATAAGTGACCGTCCCCGTCGCCCTGGCCATATTCCCGTCGACCGCGTCGCTGAGCGAGTAGAGAGTCATCAGAGCTATTCCGGGCCAAGGGCCCAGCGAGCCGATGTGTATCAGGCCGGTAAGTCCGGCTAAAGCGACTACAAAGCCGGACAAGGCCACCTTCGGGGCTGAATGGGTGACACGGGATACCGCGCTCGCCGCGTAGAAAGAAAGGGGGCGGAAAAGGAATCTATTTACAGGGAACTGCTTCTCCCATCCCTCTTTTTGAGCGCAAGATTCCCGGAACTGCTTTACGGAGTAAGACTTCATTTCTTTTTTCCTCCCTTCAGCACTTCCAGTGAAATAGATATATAGGCTTCCGTCGTCTTTTTAAGGTCGAACTTTTCAAGCGCCCTGGCCCGGGCCGCGGCCGCGAACCGTTCCGCCAGTTCCCCGTCTTTCAGCAGAAGGGACATTTTCTCCGTCATTTCCCGGATGCCGCCGGGGGGTACGAAGAAGCCGCTTTCGCCGCCGGTGATTGTGGAGCCGGTCCCGCCGGAAAACGAAACCACGCATGGTTTGCCGCAAGCCATGGCTTCAGCCACGACTATCCCGAAACCTTCCGCCCGAAGGGTCGGATTCAGGTATACGTCCGCGGAGTTATAGAGAGCGGGCATTGACTGGTTGGAGACGGCTCCGGTGAAAAGAACACGGGAGGAGATTCCTAATTCTTTCGCTCTGCGTTTGAGCACCGGCAGTTCCGGGCCATCTCCCGCTATTACCAGCAGGGGTTCCGGGGCGGGACCGAGCGCTGCGAACGCAGCCATCCCTTCCCGGAAGCCCTTCTGCCTTGTCGCCGTTCCGGACATAAGTATAACCCGCCTCTCCGGCGATATGCCCAGGCGCGCCCTTGCCGCCGCGCCGTCATCCCGGTCCGGCCTGAAGACGGATGTGTCGATCCCGTTATAGACAGTTCGTACCTTGTCCGCGAAGAGCGGGAACTCTTTCCTGGTCTCCGCCGCGGACTCGTCGCTGACGGCGACGATCCTGTCGGATCCCCGCATAGTTTTGTACGACCACGGCAGATACGAGAAAAAGAACCGCCAGGGATACAGTCCCGCGAAACCCAGGAATGAGCGGAGAGAATCTATATCGCGCCAGGCGCTGGATATTTCTCCGCGCAGGCCGAATCCTTGCATTACGCTGAGTAAGGGGATCCCCAGTTCCCGTCGCGCCGTGGACGCGTATCCCAGCCCCGATGTCCCTTCGGCCCATATGATATCGGGCCGGTCCCGTGAAGATAGATCCCTGATCTTGTCCGCGCTCGCTTTCCACCACTTTGCCGCCCATGCGCGCGACATCGCCGCGTCGGTGCCCTCCAGGTAATGGACCTGTAGGCCGTTAGATGTCTCAACGCCCGGCCTGCCGCTTAACGCGGTGGTTAGGAGGGTCACATCGTTTCCCAGCGCGGCCGCACGCTTCGCCAGGTTCCAGCAATGCGTTTCGGTCCCTCCATGGCGATGGGCGGGAGTCGAAGTTGAAAGGAGGCAGATCTTCATGATTGCATTCGGAAGTGAAAATGATCTAACGAGGGTGGTCACCCACCGCCGCGCGCTTTTACCAGGAAGACCAGGCTGTCCGCGAAAAGTGAAGGGAAGAGCCGGTTGAGAACAGGCAATCCCGAGTGTACTCTTATGTCCGCCGCCGATAAACCCTGCCATTCCAGCCAGGCCCTGAAATCCCGCAGCGTCCAGAAACGGAGATGCTCCCCGGGATGGTGAGCCCATTGTACCGGGAACCGGCCGAAGAGCAATCGCAGGCGGTGCAGGTAATGCCCCGTGTTGGGGATGGATAATATCAGGCCTTTGACGAAGCGGCCTTTGACTTTCCTTATCAGTCCCTCGGGCGAGGGAATATGCTCCAGAACCTCGGAGATAAGGATATAATCGTAGTTCTTATCTATGGCGAATCCGGGGGAGGAGGCATCGGCCTGCCTGGCGTTTATTCCGCGCGAAACGGCCGTGGCTACGGCTTTGGCGGAGACGTCGATGCCTTCGCCTTTGACCGCTAGTTCCCTGGATAAATAGCTTAGAGTCGCGCCGTCGCCGCAGCCTATATCAAGTACCGAGGAGCCGGGTTCCACGAGTGCGGCGAACACCGGGTAGCGGGTCGAAAGACCGAACTTCCCTTTAGCCAGCCAGTATTCATCGTAATCCATTTCGGCGATGTCCGGCTTGAAATCTCCGAAGATAGCTTTCAAGGCCGATGCCGGCCGTCCGAAGTAGTACAAAAGAGGGGATTTTCCCATAAATCGTTTCCCAATTATATATCATATCCTTCGGGTTTTTAAGGAATCGCGGTTCGGCTCCGTCCTCAGTGATGAAGAAAATATTCCTCTATAATTCGGTCATAGCTCTGCAGACGCTCCTGGCGCTCGGTTTTCAGTTCGCGTTCGCCTGGCGATTCGGCGCGTCCGCGCTGAGCGATTCCTATTTCGCGGGCATGGCCGTTTTCTCCCTGGCGGCCGGGCTGACGGCGTTCTTTACCTACATGTTCATGCAGTACTACAACGATATAAAGGCTTCGGATAAGCGGAGCGCGATGGATTTTTACCGCGCGGTAGTCA
Source organism: Elusimicrobiales bacterium (assembly GCA_032251015.1). Classification (GTDB taxonomy): domain Bacteria; phylum Elusimicrobiota; class Elusimicrobia; order Elusimicrobiales; family UBA9959; genus UBA2231. Next base: position 5,139 of record JAVVFK010000028.1, on the reverse strand, counting down.
CGGTCTCTTTGCTCACTGGCCTGGGCGTATTCATTCTCCTTGCCGTGTCGGCCCGGCCCCTTATTTCGGTTTTCGCTCCGGGTTTTCCGGATTCGGCCCTGGACGATTCGCGCTCTTTTTTACTGGTGTTGGGAGCCGCTCTTGTCTGGACCCGCGCGGTCGCGCTGAACAATTCTCTTATAAACGCGGAGATGCGTTTTTTACTGCCGTATCTTATGAGCCTGGCGGCTCCCGCATTCAACATTCTCGCCGTGATCTTTTTCTCCGACAGGTTCGGTATAGAGCCGATAGCCTGGGCGACGCTGGCTTCCGGACTGCTTTCGTTCGGAGTTTCCTCGTATTTTATAAACAGGGAGCTGGGGATTAAACTCGTCCCCCTCCTGTGGCATCCGGCCCTTCCCGAGCTCTTCAGGAAAAGCTTGTCTATCCGCGCGGCATATCAGGTGTGGAGTTTCCGGGAATCTTTAGCTGTCAATTTTCTTTCCCGGTTCCCCGCCGGAAACCTCAGCTATTATTTTTACGCCGTCAGAGTCCTGTCCGCTCTGTTTAATGTGGTCAATACCCCGGTTATACACGTCTTCGCCGCCCGGGCCTCGCGGCTGGTCTCGCTCCGGGGTTTTGCCGAACTGAGGCGGCTGACGCTGAGCACGGCCGTGAGAAGCGGAATCTTTTTCGCTGCAGCCTGCCTTCCGCTGGTTTTTTTTCTGCCCGATCTTCTCCGCGCGTTCTTCAGCCACAAATTTTCCCCGGAGGATATCGGGCGCATACACATCATGTTCCTCTCCCTGCTGCCGGCCTACCTTGGCCTGGCGGGGGAGATCCCCTTCAGCAACGTCGTAGCCGCGATAAAGATGACCGGGCGCACAATGCTTATCTATCTCTCCGGGCTGATCGTTTTCACCGTCATACTCGCGACGCTTGGAGGCAGGGCCGGGATATATGCGGTAAGTGTTTCCATGTTCGGGGCACAGGCCGTAGTTCTATGGGGGTTTATTCTTAGCGCGGGCTCCGCGATGTCCGGACGGACTTGTTCTGGCGGGCCGGAAAGTGTGTAATTAGTGACGGGACTGCCCGGGAAGGCTGTTTTGAAACGAATACTGCTTGTAATAGAAAACTCCTCGTATGGCGGCGGCGAGAGATCTTTCGCCGCGCTCGCGCTCGGTCTCTCCGCGCGCGGGGTGGAGGTTCACGCGGCCTGCGGACCGGGCGAGGCGTTCCGGGACGGGATAGCCGGATCCGTTCGGGTCCATGAATTGCCGCTGAACAGACTCTTTGATCCCGGGGCGCTTCTGCGTCTGCGGTCCGTTATCAGGTCGGTCGGCCCCGATGTGGTGCATAGCCAGGGAGCGCGGGCGGATTTTTACGCGGCCCTGGCCTGCCGGCTGGCCGGCGTGGAGCATGTTTCCACGGTCGCGATGCCGGTGGAAGGCTTCGACGTCGGCCCGGTACGGCGCGCGGTTTACCGTTATTTCGGCGCACTGGGAGAGCGTCTCACTTCGCGTTTCATCGTTGTCAGCGAGGACCTCCGGGAGAGACTGATCAGGGGGCACGGCGTCGCCCGGGAGAAGATCTTCGTGATACCTAACTGCGCCTGGAATGAGTTCTTCGCGCGTGCCGGACGGGACGAAGCCCTTGCCGCGGAACTCGGCCTTTCGGGATGCCTGGTGGCCGGTGCCGCCGGCCGGCTGGTGTGGCAGAAGGGATTCGATGTTCTGCTGGAGGCGTTCGCCTCGCTGCGCGGCCGGATGGAGAAGGGGCGCCCCGTTAAATTGCTGATGATAGGGGACGGCCCCCTGCGTGAAACCCTGTGCGCAAAGTCCGCCGCTCTCGGCCTTGGGGACAGCGTGGTCTGGACGGGCTTCAGGAACGATATGGCGCGCATCATGAGTTTATGCGATCTATTCGTTCTGCCGTCATTGAGAGAAGGCCAGCCTATCGCGCTGATAGAGGCTATGGCCTTGGGCCTGCCCATCGCGGCTTCGGACCTGCCTGGAGTGAAAGAAACGGCGGCCGACGCTACGGAAGCCCTGCTCTCAGGGCCCGGGGACGCCGCCGCCCTTGGGGAGAACATCGCGCGCATCATATCGGACCGCTCCCTGGCCGGCCGCCTCGGCGCCGGAGCGCGGGCCCGGGCGGAAAAAGATTTCAGCGAAGGCGCCTTCATCGCGAAGCACGCCGCCTTCTACGGGATGGGTTAAATGTGCGGCATCTGCGGATTCACCGAATATAAGAACGACGCCCTGCTGGCGGCGATGGCCTCTTCTTTGCGCCACCGCGGTCCGGACGAGGACGGCTTTCATCACGACGGCGCGCGGGCCAGCCTGGCGAACCGCCGCCTGAAGATTATAGACCTGGATACCGGCCGGCAGCCCGTGAAGAACGAGGACGGGAGCGTCGTCGTAGTGTTCAACGGGGAGATATACAACTACAAAGAGCTGCGCGCGGACCTGGAGAAACGGGGGCACAGGTTCTCCACCGCCTCGGATACGGAGGTCCTCGTTCATCTTTACGAGGACCATGGGCCGGACCTCTGCGCCTCGTTGCGGGGGATGTTCGCTTTCGCTCTCTGGGATTCTAAGAAGGGCCGTTTGCTGCTGGCCCGCGACCAGTTCGGTATAAAGCCGCTCTATTACGCGGAGGCCGGGGGAGCGCTTTTTTTCGCTTCGGAGCTGAAGTCGCTCCTGCTCTGCGACAGGATCCCGCGGGACCTGGACCCGGCGGCCATAGACGCCTACTTCACTCTCCTTCGCGTTCCCGCCCCGCTGACCGCGTTCAGGGCGGTCAGGAAACTGGAGAGCGGTTGCGTCCTTCTGCGCGGCGGCGGGCGAACCGAGATGCGCAGGTACTGGGAGCTGCGTCCGCAGGACCTGTCCGGCGTATCCGGGCCGGAGCTGAAAGACAGGGCCATGGCCGTCCTCGAAGCTTCCGTTCGCGAGCAACTGGTCTCGGACGTTCCGCTCGGCCTGCTTCTTTCAGGCGGGCTGGACTCTTCGGCCATAGCTTCCTGCCTGGGACCGGCCGGTTCCGCCGTCACCGCCTTTTCGGCCGGTTTTTCCGGCGCGGACTCCGCGTACGACGAGACGGAGAAAGCCGCGCTCGCAGCTTCCGCTTTCGGCCTGCGCCACGAGCGCCTCGAGGTGACGGGCAACGTGGCAGAGGTGTGCTCCTCCCTGGCCTCGGGCTTCGACGAACCCTTTGCCGATTCTTCGGCGATCCCGACCTATCTTATAACAAGGGCGGCTTCCGGGAGGGTTAAGGCCGCTCTTACCGGCACCGGCGGGGACGAACTTTTCGGCGGCTACCCGCGCCACCTCGGGGCGCTGCGGCTGGAGCGTTATCTTTCGCTTCCTTCGCCGCTGCGCTCGGCCGTCTCCTCGGCCGCGGACCTGCTGCCGGAGGGCCGCGGGCCGCGCAACCTGGCCGGCTGGGCCAAGAGGTTCGCCAGGGGCGGGCTGTTGGACTTCCCGCGCGGCTACCACAGCTGGTGCTCCTTCCTGCGCGAGGACGAGAAGAACTCGCTTTACTCCCTGGACTTCAAAGCGGCGCTGGGCGGAGCGCGTTACGCGCCGCCGCTGCTGCCGCAATCGCCCGACGAGATCATGCGCTACGAGCTGGCCGGCTATCTGCAGGACGATCTGTTGACCCTGGCCGACCGGGCCTCGATGATGAATTCGCTGGAGCTGCGGGTCCCGTTCCTCGACGTACGTTTAGCCTCGCTGATGGCGGGGATAAGTCTGCGGACCAAGACCGGGGGCGGCCTGGAGCCTAAGCGCTTTATGAGAAAAATGCTGGAGGGGCGCCTGCCTCCTCCGCTGCTGCGGCAGAAGAAGATGGGCTTCCAGGCCCCGGTGGCCCGCTGGCTGGCCGAGGACCTTTCGGGTTTCGTGTCGGACGTGCTGGACCCAAGGGCGCTGCGGCGCTCCGGCTTCCTGGACCCTATGGCCGTGGGGGCCATGCGCGGCGAGCACGCGTCCGGGCGCAGGGACCATTCCGACCGGCTTTACGCCGCCTTGATGTTCGAATTATGGATGGATTCCCTCCGCCGGCGCGGCTCGGCCGCTTACGGCGCCAGCGCGGCAGGCAGACGTCTGAATATAGTGGTCGGGACCGATATTATACAGTCCGACGACGAGGGCGGCTCCGGGCGGGTCGCCTGGGAGACGGCCCGCCGGCTGGCGGCGCGGAAGCACAAGGTCTCGCTGCTGACCCGCGGAGTGGCTGGTACTCCTGCGTACGAGCGCACGGAGGGGGTGGATATATACCGCTATTTCGGAAGCCTCTCGGGTTTCAGCGCGGCCGCGGCTGAAGTCAGGCGCCGCTTCGGAGACCCGGACGTCCTGCAGCTGCATCATCCCTATACGGCTCTCCTGGCCCAGCGCTCGTTCCGCGGAGCGCCTTCGGTCTATTGTTTCAACTCGCCCTGGGGCGAGGAGTATTGCATACGCGCGGCGGATCAGAATTTCAGCGTCCTGAGGCGGACGATGGGCGCCGGCGCGAGACGCCTGGTCGAGCGGCGGGTGTTGTCGAAGAGCGCGGTGGTGATGTCTGCCAGCGTGTTCATGGCCGACAAACTGCGCGCGGAGCACGGGATGAAATCCCGCATAATCCCGCTGGGGGTGGATACGGTCAAGTTCTCCCCGGCGGAGGACAGAGCCCTTGTCCGGAGGTCTCTCGGGCTGCCGGAGGACCGGTTCATCATCTTTACCGTCAGGAACCTGGCCCCCCGCATGGGGCTGGAGAACCTCGTCACCGCCGCCGCCCGGGTGGCGAAAAATATCCCGGAGTCCTATTTCATAATAGGCGGCCGCGGTTACCTGATGCCGCGCCTGGAGGCGATGATAAAGGAGAAAGGACTGGCGGACCGCGTAAAACTTACCGGCTATATCGCCGAGGAGTCTCTCGCGTCGTATTACCAGGCGGCGGACGCTTTCGTGCTGCCGACCAGAGAACTGGAGGGTTTCGGCCTGGTCACGCTGGAGTCGCTGGCCTGCGGTACCCCGGTCCTGGCCACGCCGGTCGCGGCCAATATCGAAGTGCTTGGCGGCTTTAACAAGGAATTACTGTTCGAGAGCGAGAGCCCCGAGGCTATCGCGGAAGGTATAGAATCCTTCGCTCGCCGGGACCCCGCCGGATTGCGGT